>CANRAE010000037.1 GCA_947628525.1 uncultured Bacilli bacterium | reverse complement strand
TGATTATAACTAATGTTTTTAGAAAAAACAAAAGAGCAATGAATTTTCATTCATCACCCCTCAATGTTTAAGAACCAATCATTTACTTCTTTTTACTATATATTTCTTTGGAAATAACACTACTATTTTGTCTTTTAAACTCTTTATCTAAGTAATTATAATAAGCACCAGGAGTAATAATTCCGTTAATTCGAAGTAAATCACTTCCTGTTGCTCCTAAAACTTTATCTACTAATTTCACACAGTTAGTTGTGAATAAAAAATATGTTTTCCATTTACCACTATTAAATTTATAAAATTTAGCCTTAGTTTTACGATATAAAATACTAGCATAATCATTATATTCTTTTGTGGAGTCTACTTCTTCTTTTGCATACCAACGATATGCATTTTCTTTCATTTTATCAAGTTCTTTTCTAATGGCTTCCTTTTGTTTATCATTTAATGATATACCAAATGAGAAGATTGTTTTATTGGAATGAGAAGTGCAAAAATTTAAATATTTCTTTTTGCTATCTAACGTAAATAAAGTTCCATCCCCAATGGTTTCCATAAAACGTTTAGAATCTTCATCGTAACAACCATAGGAATATACTTTATTTTCGAAGCATAAATCTGCGTGTCCAAATTTCCCTATGGCAGTATCTTTGACATGAATAAATATTTCCAAATCCACTTTACCGCTTATGTTTTTATTATTAATATGAACAGGCGTTATATATTTATCTAATAAAGTATTAATTTTAGTATATACTTGGTAAGGAGTTAAAACAGATATTACTATTGGTAAAGTAATACGAATTCTTCTTCTTTTATAAGAAAAAGCTTTGGGAAATAAATCTTTTAATAAATCATAAAAATAGGTAATGCCAAACAATATTAAATATAAACCTAAAATAAGTGTTAATGTTCTAATATTTTTTCCTGGGTTACTAATCATAATAATACTGAATGCAAAATCGACTATACTCATAAATAAAGTAGAAAAAGTACCTTTTATTTTGTCTTTGCGATAAATAATATAGGCGATCAATTTAATTAAGCCATTTATTAACATATAAAGACCAAATATTAAAGGGAAAATTTTTAAAAAAGTATTTGGGTTAGCGTAAAAAAATATTCCAATAGTAAAAGTTGATATAGATAGAAAAATATTAATTTTTTTCTTAGACTTAATAATATTAAAAATAAATGATAATAAACCTAATAAACTGATAAGGATAGATACAACAAAATGAAATATTCCTAAGGATGTTGTTGGAAGAAAAATAATAGTAATACCTACAATTAAAAAAATCATTGCATTCACAATTAAAGATAATCTAGACATATATTTTTCTTTCATGTACTACACCTCTTTTATATTTTAACACATATTTAAAAATAAGTACTAGATAAATAGAATTTTGACTATTAAATGTTTTGTAAATAATAATTATTGTATGGTATAATAAAAATGGAAGATAGTTATAAATAAAAAAAATAAAAAGTAGGTAATGAAATGATTAAATATAAAATGTTTTTTGAAAATTGTAAAATTATAGAAAAGTATTATGAATATCTTATTTCTTTGACTAATGATCACAAGTTTGTCGGTGCTACTAATGAATGGATCATAGATAATTATTATATAATTGCTGAAATAAGAGTTAGTATCAATAAAATTTTACATGAAAATAAGCATATCAAAAAAGAATTGAAAAATTTAGATAATTTGTATAAAGATCTTTATAATTTATATGATGAAAGTAATTATGATATAACTTATAAGGATATATTAAATAGGCTTAAAGATTATCAAAAAGATAAAGATAAATATTTAACTTATGATGCGATTGAAACAGTACCTCTTCTTTTATCTTTTATATTAACTGATCGCTTAACGTCTTTATGTATAAATAAAAAGAATAGCCAATCAGAAAAAGAAAAGATAAGAAATTTAGTCAAGAGCTTAGAAATTAAAATTCGTAACGAAGAACATGTAAAATTAGATGATTATATTACTATTGATCAAGATATTGTCAATCATCCTTATATTATAGAGCAATTAACGGATAGTCTTAAACATTTAGGTAGTGCTTCTAATGATTTATTTGTTCAATTAGAAGAAATGTTAGAACACCTTAACATAGAATTAAAAGATGTAATTAATATGGAACAAATGAATAGTATTAACAACAATATGTTAGTAGCTAATATCTTTAATAGCTTACGAAATGTGTTAAAGATAAAGACCGTTGATCTTTTTGATAAAATAAGTAAAACAGAACAAGTGTTAAAACAAGATGCTATTTATCGTAAAATGACCCCTGATACTAAATCTTTATATCGAAAACGTTTATCTCGTAAAAGTAAAAAAGCAAATGAATATGATTATGCTTGTCATTTATTGGAAAAAAGTAGTAATGAGGATAAGCATATAGGTTTTTACTTGTTGAAAAGACAAAATTTAAAGTTAAGAAGCAATTTATATATTGGCACTATTGCCTTTTTGACTTTGGTAATTAGCTTTTTACTATCTTTTCTTTTATTAGATTACTTTATTGTTGCTTTTATTCTTTTATTAATTCCTATTAGTGAAGTAGTAATGCAATTATTAAATAAAATATTATTAAAGTTTTATCAGTGTGAGCCTCTTCCTAAAATTGATTTTAGTAAAGGAATAAATAAAGATAATGCTACTATGGTGGTTATTCCTACTATTATTAAAAATACTAAAAAGATTGATAAAATGTTTGAATTATTAGAGAAATATTATTTAGCCAATAAGTCTGATAATTTGTATTTATCTTTGTTAGGTGATTGTAGTGAAAGTAATGATCTTGAAACAGAATTTGATCAAGAAATAGCTGATTATGGTCTAAAAAAATCTTGTGAATTGAATGAAAAATATCATGATAAAATATTTTCATTTGTCTATCGTCGTCGTGCTTTTAATCAAGGTGAAGGTAAATATCTTGGTTATGAACGTAAAAGAGGGGCTTTAATTCATTTTAATCGCTTGTTATTAAAAAAACTTTCGATGGTTGATCGTGAAAAATATATTTATGTTGAAAATGTAACCGAAATAGATACTCATATTAAATATGTTATAACGATCGATACTGATACAGAATTAGTTTTAAATACAGCTCTTTCTTTGGTAGGAGTTATGGCACATCCATTAAATAAACCAGTACTAAATAAAGAAAGAACGAAGGTTATAAGTGGCTATGGTATAATTCAACCAAGAGTCAATGTTGATATTGAATCGACGAACAAATCAATTTATTCTCAACTTATGGCTGGTATTGGTGGATTTGACGTTTATTCAACTATTATACCTAACTTTTATCAAGATGTATTTAACGAAGGTAGTTTCGTTGGTAAAGGAATATATGATTTAAATATTTTTGATGAAGTAGTCTCTAATGTTTTCCCTGAGAATTTAATCCTTAGTCATGATTTATTAGAAGGAAATTATTTAAGATGTGGTTTTGCCTCAGATATTGAAGTAATTGATGATTTTCCTTCGGAATTTTTAGTAGAATCTTCTCGACAACATCGTTGGACTAGGGGAGATATGCAAATATCTGGATGGTTATTTAAGAAAGTCAAAAATAAAAGTGGTATATTAGTACCAAATCCTCTTAATACAATTGAAAAATTTAAAATATTTGATAATATTAGGCGAACATTTTTAAATCCATGCATGTTATTATTACTTATTTTATCTTTTATTTGTGGTAATCCTTTATTAACTTTTTTAGCAATAATAATTATTATTTCATTACCAATGGGCTTTTATATAAAAGATCTATTACAAAGGAAAAATAAGAAGATTTTTACATTTAAATATTATAACAATCTAATATATGGCTTTTTAAGCATTCTTTATCGTATTTTAATAACATTTATTTCTATTCCTTATTATAGTTTATTATATATGGATGCATCGATTAGATCACTTTATCGTATGAAAATCAGTCATAAAAATCTTTTGAATTGGGTAACAGCTGAGGATGCTTCTAGTAGTATTAAAAAAGATTTATTAAGTTATGCTTCTTCCTTTAAATTTAATTATATTATTGCTATTTTATTAATCGTTTTATCTATTATCTTTAAAATAAAATTTTTATTACTTGCTATTATTATAGCTATTGGTTTTGCAATTGCCCCTGTTATTTTATATTCATTTAGTAAAACTAAGGATATAGTATTAGATGGATTAACCGAAAGACAAAACGAAAAAGTAAGGGATATGGCATATCGCTCTTGGTTATTTTTTGATACTTATTTAAAAGAAGAATATCATTATTTAATACCTGATAATATCCAACTAAATAGAGAAAACAAGGAAGAATTGAAAACCTCTCCTACTAATATTGGTATGTCAATTACCGCTATTGTTTCGGCTTATGAGTTAGGTTTTATTAATGATACAAAAGCTTTCTCTTTATTACAAAATATTATTGATACAGTATCTAAATTAGCTAAATGGGAAGGACATTTATATAATTGGTATAATATTAAAACCTTAGATATAATTCCTCCTTATGTATCATCATCCGTCGATAGTGGTAATTTAGCAGCTAGCCTAATTGTTGCCAAAGAATTTTGTAAAAGTAAAAATCATTTAGAACTATATAATGTCATTAGTGAATTATTTGATGCAATGGATTTTTCTAAATTTTATACTAATCAAGATGTATTTAGTATTGCTTACAATACAACAGATGAAGAATTATCTATTTATAATTATAATAAATTTGCTAGTGAAAGTAGAATTCTTAGTTTTGTTGCCATTATGAAAGGTGATGTACCAAGTAAGCATTGGTTATGTTTGGATAAAACTTTAACTAAATATAAAAAACATAAAGGTTTAGTTTCATGGTCAGGGACTTCTTTTGAATATTTTATGCCTTTAATATTTATGAAAACATATCCTAATACATTGTTAGATGAAAGTTATTTTTTCGCTAAATTTTGTGAAAAAAGTTATATTAATGAAATTGATTTTAGATTACCTTGGGGAATATCTGAGTCAGCTTATGATGAATTAGATGATGGCCTAAATTATAAATATAAAGCATTTGCTACTCCTTATTTAAAAGTTATCGATGAAAAAGATGATCGCTTAGTATTGTCTCCTTATGCTAGTATTTTAGCTATCACGATCGATCCTGTGGATGTTTATAATAATTTACGCAAATTTAAACGTCTTAATATGTATGGTGATTTTGGCTTTTATGAATCTTATGATTATACTACTAACAATCGCGTATTAGCTTATTATGCTCACCATCAAGGAATGATTTTAGCTTCGCTTACTAACTATTTAAAAGATAATATAATTCAAAAATATTTTCATCAAGATTTAAGAACACAGGCTTTTGAAATATTGTTAAAAGAAAAAGTACAATTTAATCCTATTATTGATATGAAAGTTGTTGGTTATAAAAAATATGATTATGAACGTGAAAAAGTAGAAAACGATATAAGAGAATATAATTATCTTTCCGAAACACCACAATTATCCGTTTTATCTAATTCTAGATATAGCCTATTAATAAATGATCGTGGTAATGGGTTTAGTCGTTATGGAACTATTCAATTAAATAGATATCGTAAAATAACAGAATTAGATTATGGTACATATTTATATATCAAAGATATAAATAGTGGCAATATATGGTCTAATACTTTTGCACCTACTAATGTTGAACCAGATAAATACAAAGTCGTATTTGCTAATGATCGTATTAAATTTTTCCGTTTAGATAATAATATCAGTACCCAGACCGAAATTATTGTAACAAAAGAACATGATGCTGAAATAAGGAAGTTTACTTTTAAAAATTTATCAAATGAATTTAGAAAACTAGAATTAACTACTTATACCGAGGTTATTTTGGAAGAAAATATTGATGATATTGTTCATAGGACGTTTAAAAATTTATTTGTTAGTAGTAGATTTATTGAAGATTATAATGCCTTAATAATGTGTCGTCGTAATAACAGTAAAAAATTAAGCAATTATATGATGGCCAAATTAATTGTAGATAAAAAGAAATATCATATTGAATTTGAAACTGAACGTGAAAACTTTATTGGTCGTAGAGGCTTTGGTTATAATGCAAAGGCTTTAAATGAAAAATTGTCTAATGAAGCAGGTACTAATATTGATCCTATTATTAGTTTAAGAACCCAAATAGATTTAGCTCCAAAAGAAGAAGTAAATGTATATTATGTAAGTGGTTTTAGTAAATCAATGGAAGGTATTGAAAATATTATTAATAATTATTCTAATATCAAAAACATTGAACGTGCCATTAATTATGCTACGCTTGCTAATAATATGAGTACCAAATTATTAAATATCAAAGGTAGAAATATTAGAACTTTTAATATAATGTTAAATTATATTTATCAAACTAGTAGGCATTTTATTAGAAAAGAAAGACAAGAGTTATTAGCTCAAAACTCGTTAAATCAAAGTGGTCTTTGGCGTTTTGGTATAAGTGGTGATTTACCTATTATTTTAGTAGATATTCATAGTGGTGAATCATTCCGTTTAGCTAAGGATGTTATTATTGCTTATGAATATTTTAAGAGTAAAGCGCTTCATATTGATGTAGTAATTATAAATAGTGAAATTGAAGAATATAAAGCTATTATTAAGCGAGAAGTAGATCAAGAAATATATCGTATGAATAAATTATTTGATTTTCCAAATATGCCTGGGGGTATCTTCTTATTAGATGCAGCTGATTTAACTAGTGATGAAAAAATTTTACTTAAAATGGTAGCAAGATTAGCGTTTGATTCCCATAATGATAAATCATTAGAAGATGCAGTTAACAAAATGCATCTTAAAGATGAAATATTAGATTTTCCTAAAAGAATATTAGCAAATAGTTTTGAAGCAAAAGTAGATACTAGTCAATTAGATAATTATAATGGTTATGGTGGTTTTATTAGAGAAACTAATGAATATTTAATAACTAATCCTAGTACTCCTACACCATGGGTTAATGTTCTTGCTAATAAAAATTTTGGTAGTATTGTAACTAATAATGAGTGTGGTTTTACATATTCGTATAATAGTCAAATGTTTAAATTAACTTCATGGACTAATGATATCGTTGTTAATGATAAATCGGAAGGTATATCTATTAATGGCAAAGAAGTTCAACCAGGATTATGTTGTCATGGTTTTGGTTATTCTATTTTTAATCACAACAGTAATGATTATCAATTAGATATAACACAGTTTGTAGCAAAAGATGCCAAAATGAAATTTTATAGTTTAAAATTAACAAATACATCTTCAAATGATATGCATTATGTTATCACTTTTTGGATTAATCCTACACTTGGACCAAATGAAGAAAAATCCAGTCGTTATATTTTGTCAGAATATTTTGAAAATATGAATGCTGTTATTTTGCGTAATGTTTATAATCCTAATTTTTCAGGTGTTTCTGTCTTAATGAGTTCTACTTTACCAATAACTTCTTCATCAGTAGATCGAATTATTTCTAAATCTATAACGGTTGAAATTGATTTAACGAAAGGTGAAGAAAAAGATTTCTCCTTCTTATTAGGTACAGCTATTGGCTTAAAAGAGGTAAAAGATATTATTAAACAGTATCAAGATCAAAAAAGTATTGATCGCGAATTAATTACAGTAAAAAAATATTGGCATGATTTACTAGACACCGTTAAAGTAAAAACACCAGATCAAAATTTTAATTATATGATGAACGGTTGGTACTTATATCAGACTATTGCATCGAGATTATATGCCAAAGCTGGATTTTATCAAGTTGGTGGGGCTTATGGTTTTCGTGATCAATTACAAGATGCTGTTAATATTTGTGAAGTAAATCCCGAAATAACCAAGGAGCAAATTATTAAAAATGCTATGCATCAGTTTCGTGAAGGTGATGTGTTACACTGGTGGCATGAAGATAATATGTTGGGATTAAGAAGTCGTTATATGGATGATTTCCTTTGGCTAGTTTATGCAACTATTCGTTATATTAAAGTAAGTGGTGATAATAAAATTTTGGATGAGGAAATTTGCTTTGTCGAAGGCGATATTTTATTACCGAATGAAGAAGAAAAAGGTATCCATTATCGATATACGAAAGATAAAGCATCATTATTAAAACATTTAATCCTTTGTGTTGAACGTACAGTAAAAAATGTTGGTCGTAATCATTTACCATTAATTGGTGGTGGTGATTGGAACGATGGTATGAATAAAGTTGGTATCAACGGTAAAGGTACAAGTGTTTGGTTAGGTTTCTTCTCTTATTTAGTCATCGATGAGTTCATTAATATGTGCCATGATTATAAATTAAAGATTGATGATAAAAAATATCAAAAATATTTAGATGAATTAACGAATGCTTTAAATACAACGGCTTGGGATGGTGAGTATTATTGTCGAGCATTTTATGATAATGGCGAAATACTTGGTTCCAAAGGTAATGATGAATGTAAAATAGATTTAATCTCACAAAGTTTTGCTATTTTATCTGGTGTTATTCCGTTTGATCGTGTTGGAACAGTTATTAAAAGTGTCGAAGATAATTTAGTTGATAAAGATCTTAAAATAATTAAATTATTAACCCCACCATTTAAAGAGACTAAAAATATTCCAGGATATATTATGGATTATCCAAAAGGCATAAGAGAAAATGGAGGTCAATATACTCATGCTGCTTGTTGGTATATTATGGCACTATTAAAAAGTGGTTATATTGATCGCGCTTATCAATATTATCAAATGATAAATCCTATTAATAGAACAATGAATAAAGATAGTGTAGCCACTTATAAAATAGAACCATATGTCATTTCCGCAGATATTTATAGTAATTATAAATATAAAGGTCGCGGTGGATGGAACTGGTATACTGGAAGTGCTGGTTGGTTTTATCGCGTCGGGTTAACAGAAATACTAGGGCTAAAAAAAGAAGGACTTTATTTAAGAATAGATCCACATGTTCCTAGTGAATGGAAAGATTTTGAAATAGATTATCGCTATTTAGATACGATGTATAAAATAAAAGTTAATTTAAGACAGGTAAATAATAGTATTATGCTTGATGGTGAACAGCTATCAACGCATTCTATTAGATTAAAAAATGATAAACGATTACATGCTATAATAATTAATATAAAGGGAGGTAACAATGATAACTAGTGATTTTAATAAATATACATTTAAATTTATGACAGGATCTGACAAAGTTAAACTTAATAAAAAGGCTAAAAATATAGAGAAAGCTTTTGACGGTGGTGATTTATCTTATTGGAATGATCTTAACACCTTTGTAACTCACGAAGAATTAAAGACGATCATTGAAACAGCTAATTATGTAAGAGAAAATTGTGATGTTTTTATTGTCATAGGTATTGGTGGTTCTTATATGGGAACCAAGGCTATAGTAGAAGCTTTAAAGCCTGCGTTTGATAGATCAAAACCAGAGATCATCTTTCTAGGAACTAATTTATCTTCGGATTACTATCGTGATGTAATTGAATATATAAAAGATAAAGATGTAATAGTTAATGTTATATCTAAATCAGGTGATACATTGGAACCTAATATTGCTTTTGATATTGTTAAGTATATTTTAGAAGGTAAATATAGTGAAGAAGAAATGAATAATCATATTATTATCACAACGGATGCTAAAAAAGGAAGTCTAAGGAAATTAGCCAAACAAGAAGGGTATTTTACTTTTGAAATACCATCAAAAATTGGTGGAAGATTTTCTGTTTTTACACCAGTAGGATTGTTTCCTCTTGCTGTAATGGGAATAGATATCGTTAATTTATTAGAAGGTTTTAGCCATGGTAACGTTTATACACCATTGGCCATAGAATATGCTGTTGATAGAGAAGCTTTGTTCCGTAAAAATAAACCTGTTGAAGCATTCGTCGTTTATGAAGAAAAATTGTATTATTTTACCGAATGGTTAAAACAATTATTTGCTGAAACGCAAGGTAAAAATGGGAAAGGGATCTTACCAATATCAATTGTAAATACCAGAGATTTGCATTCCCTTGGTCAATTTTTACAACAAGGAAATGACATCATTTTTGAAACGGTTATTGGTGTAGAAAAAACTTCAACTATCAAAATTGAAAAATATGATAAAACGTTACATGAAATTAATAAGATTGCCGAAGAAAAAGTTTGTGTTGCTCATTATGATGGTAAAACTCCTAGTTTAGTTATTCATATTGAAAAAATAAATGAATATAACCTAGGTGAATTGATACGTTTCTTTATAACTAGTGCTATTGCGGGGGCATTGTTAATAGAAGTAGATCCCTTTGATCAACCAGGAGTGGAAAAATATAAGAGTTTAATCAAAGAAGCTTTAAATAATATTTATATATTTTAAGAAAAAGTAGATCCCTTAAAAATGACTACTTTTTCTGTTTATAAAATAGGAGCAATTATCAAGATTAAAAATATAGATTCTTAATAAAATTTTTGTCTTTTTTTAATAGATAGTGCTATAATTATATTAGGAGGTATGATATGTTGTTTTTCTTAATAATACTTATTTTAATAGTTCTTTTATCATCAATTAAACAAATTAATGAATATGAGCGAGGTATCAAATTTTCTTTTGGTAAGTTTTCGGGTCTAATGCAACCAGGTTGGAATTTGGTTTTTCCGATTATTCAATCATACAAAAAGGTTGATATAAGAACAAAGGCAGTCGATGTTCCAGAGCAAGAAGCGATTACTAAGGATAATGTTTCTATTAGAATTAATGCCGTTATCTATTACAAAATTTTTGATGCATCAAAAGCTGTTCTAGCTGTGGAAAATTATTATTATGCGGTTGGTCAATTAGCTCAAACTACCATGCGTAATATTGTTGGTTCTGTTTCTCTTGATGAATTATTAGGAGAAAGAGAAAAAATTTCTGCTGAAATCTGCAAGGTTATTGATGAAGCTACTGATCCTTGGGGAGTAAAAGTTGAAAACGTAGAACTTAAAGATGTTGCATTACCAGAAGAAATGAAACGCGTTATTGCTAAGGTTGCCGAAGCAGAACGTGAGAAACAAGCTGTTATTACGAAGGCTGCTGGTGAAGTTGAGGCATCAGAAAATTTAGCCAAAGCTGCAAAAACAATGAGTGCGTCTGCTGGTGCTCTTCATTTAAGAACGTTGGCTACAATAAATGATATCAGTTCTGATCAATCTAATACCGTAGTTTTTGCAATTCCTCTTGAAGTATTACGAGCATTTGAAGATCATCCTGCTGCTGGTAAAGCTATAGTTGATAAAATAATTAAAAAATAAGTAAATGACAATCCACACAACTGTGGATTGTTTTTGTTTTAAAAATAAGCTATAATGGTTGATAGAAAGAGGATTTTTGTATGAAAAATAATAAAATTGGAGAAAGGTATATTATTCATAGTTATAAACATGATGGTAGCATTCACCGTTCTTGGGATGAAGCTGTTCTGTTAGAAGACAATGATAGTTTTATGGTATTTGGTAATGATAAAACAAAAGTTACGGAATCCGATGGTAGGACTTGGAAAACGAAAGAACCAGCTATTATGTATTTCTTTAAAGATAATTGGTATAATGTAATTGGTCAATGTAAAAAAGATGGTATATATTATTATTGTAATATAGCATCACCATTTGTTATTGATGAGCAAACAATTAAATATATAGATTATGATCTTGATTTACGAGTTTTTCCTGATGGCGCTTTTAAAGTTTTAGATCGTGGCGAATATAATTATCATAAAAATAAAATGAATTATTCAAAAGAAATTGATAAGGTGTTAAAATTTGAATTGTCTAACTTAATAGAAATGGCAAGAGGAAGAACGGGGCCTTTTACCGTGGGTAAAGTAGAAGAATATTATCATCTATATAAAGAATGCAAAATTCAGAAGCAATAGTTGTGAACTATTCTTTTTTTTTGCATAATATATTATAGTAGAATAAGAAATTTTGAAAATTCAGTAAAGAAATTTTAATTTTTTTAAAATAATTATTGACTTAATTTCAGAAGTTTGTTATTCTAATACCTGTCGCAAGAAAAGTTGATTAAAAAAGTGTCAAATTTAGCAGAAAAAAATAATAAAAAATTTATTGACTTTGTTGTTTAAATTTGTTAATCTTATATATGTCGACTTGATTGTTGATAAAAAAATGTATGTCAAACAAAAAAGTAAAAAAAATGTAAAAAAACTATTGACTTTACTCAATTGGTTTGATATATTACTAATGCAACTCGTAAATTGCAGTAATGATCTTTGAAAACTGAGCAAAACGTCAATTTGAGTAGCTAGGAAATTATTAAATAAAATCAAACTGAAAAAATAAATTTTTTTTGGAGAGTTTGATCCTGGCTCAGGATGAACGCTGGCGGCATGCCTAAGACATGCAAGTCGTACGAAGTGGCCCTTTGAAATTTTGTGCTTGCACAGAATCGATTTGGATTTCCACTTAGTGGCGCAAGGGTGAGTAACACGTGGGTTATCTGCCTTTGAGACTGGG
>CANRAE010000036.1 GCA_947628525.1 uncultured Bacilli bacterium | reverse complement strand
AAACTAAATATGATAGACTTTATAGAAATAGAAATGATAAGTTTATTGAAAAGCCAGAAATATCAGAATATGATTTGTTTAAGGAACAAGAACAAGAAAAATTAAAAAGTATAGTTGAAATAGTACAAGAACAACTAAAAGATAAAATCTCTTTATTTGAATTTAAAGAAAATAATAATAGAACTTATGCTAGTTTTGAATTGTCTAAACCACTTAATACAAAAGAATTAATATTTATTAAGGGTAAAATAAATAAAGAAGTATATCATGTTGAATTTGATAATGGTAATAATACTAAATCTACTATTGAAATACATTTAAAAAATCCTTTAGAACAAGATTTAACTTTAGAAAGGGAAAAGAAAGAATAATGTCTAAATTGATATTATTGTTCATTTCTATTAAATTTATTCATACACTTCTACTAGTTGGAGGTGTTTTTTTGAAAAAAATTGAAAAAGTTTTCAAATATGCCCATAATGATTTGACAATCCTTTTCAAGCAAGGTAACATGCAATCAACTAAAAGATTAAATGATAATTTTTCTCTTATTTTTGGAGGCTTTTAATGGTGAAAACTCCAAAAATAACTATTCTTGAATATGAATTAATAATAAATAAAAAATTATATGATAAAGGTGTAATTACTGAAAAACAATATGATGAAGTTTGTAAAATTATTTATGAGAAAATTAATCATTGTAGTAAAGAGGCAAAAAGTTGTTAAGGGGGTAGATTATGAGATTCTATAAAGCTAGAGAAGAAATCTTAAAAGGCAAAAATATTGCCGATCTACCTTTAAGAGTTACTTTTTATGCTCGTGTTTCTACTGAAAGTGATGAGCAGTTGAACTCTTTAGATAATCAAATATCTTTTTTTGAAAATTTTATAAAGTTAAATAAAAATTGGACTTATGTTAAAGGTTATATAGATGAAGGTATTAGTGGTAGTACTGTCAAAAAAAGAAAAAAGTTTTTACAAATGATTGATGATGCTAAATATGGTTATTTTGATTTGATAGTTACAAAAGAAGTTTCCAGATTTTCTAGAAATTTATCAGATAGTATCAAATATACACAGGAATTACTTGCTAATGATGTTGGTGTATATTTCCAATCTAATGGTATAAATACTTATGATCCTAATTCTGAATTTATACTTAATATGATGGGAAGTGTGGCTCAAGAAGAGGTTAAAAGACTTTCTTTTCGTGTAAAATGGGGACATAAGGAAGCAATAAAAAAAGGTAGAGTTTTAGGATCTAGTACTATTACTGGTTATAAAAAAGATGATGCAAAATTAGTTATTGTTGAAGAAGAAGCAATGAAAATAAGAAAAATATTTGAATTATATGCATCTGGTAAATATGGCTTTTATAAATTAGCGATGGAGTTACATAGACAAGGAATAAATAATTATAAGGGAAATATCTATGATAAAGATACTTTAAAAAGAATAATACAGAATCCTAAATATAAAGGTTTTTATCGTGGACATACTACTGAAACTATTGATTATAGAACTAAGCAAAGAGTTTACATTCCTAAAGAAGAACAAATAATATATAAAGATGATAAAGTACCAGCCATAGTTAGTGAAGAATTATGGAATCGTGCAAATGAAGTATTAGATAGTAGGAGTATTTTAATGAAAGCAAGTAAAGGTAATGCCAAAAGATCTGAAAGGAAGTATTGTTATACTACAAAAATATTTTGTAGTGATCATAATGTTTCTTATCAAAGAATGACTAATAAAAGAAAACAAACAAAACCTAGATGGGCTTGTGGCAATTATGTTAAATATAGATTGGATGCTTGTGAAAGCCCTATAATTGCTGAAATGGATTTAAACAATATTTTTACAATTATAATGGGACAGGTATTTAATAATAAAAATGAAATAGTACAAGAAATGTTAGATTATTATTCTAATTTGAAAATAGATAATAATTATCAATATGAAATATCTAACATAAAGAAAGAAATTAAAAACATTGAAACAAAAAAAGAAAAACTATTAGAGTTGAATATGGATAATAGTATCAGTAATCTTGAACTTAAAGAAAGAAATGATAAATATAATGAAGAAATATCATCTCTAACTACTAGAATTAGTAAAGTTGAGCAAGAAAGAAAATTAATGGCAGATAGTTTTGGAAATATTAAGGTTATTGAAGATGCTATACAGAAACAAGTTGACTATAAAAATAATGTTAGTGAATTTGTAGATAAATTTTTGGAAGAAATTGTAGTATATAAAGAAGATAATGATAGACATAAACTATTATTAAAAATATATCTAAATCTACTGAAAAAACCAATTCCAACTGGAACTGGTGCTAGACATATAAATGATGATAAATCTTTACCAATATTTAGTAAAGAAGTTGAAACTTTAGATTTAGGAAGATCTGATTTTCAACAGAATAGGTTTAAAATAAATGTATATTTAAGTTATGACATTGACTAGGTTATCATATATTATTGTATATGGTAATCTAGTTTTTTTAATTGCTTTTTTTATTTATCGGTTTCGGTCGTTACTTTCAAAATTATAACTACTGCTGCTGCAATCGAAGAAGGTGTTATTGATTTAGAAAAAGATACTTTTTATGATTCTGGATCAGTTACCATAGGTGGAGCAAGAATTGGTTGTTGGAAAGCAGGAGGCCATGGTCATCAAACTTTTTTGCAAGTTTTAGAAAATTCTTGTAACCCTGGTTTTGTTAAAATGGGGCAACTTTTAGGAAAAGAAACATTATTTTCTTATATTGATCTTTTTGGTTTTGGTTCTAAAACTGGAATTGATTTAAATGGTGAAGGTAAAGGGATTATTTTTCCTCTTGACAAAGTAGGGGAATTGGAACTTGCTACTACGGCTTTTGGCCAAGGAGTAAGTGTAACTCCTATTCAGCAAGTAACAGCAGTTTCAGCAGTTGTTAATGGTGGTAGTTTATATGAACCTTATATTGTTAAAAATTTCTTAGAACCAGAAACAGATACAGTTATCAAAAAGGTTTCCAAAAAATTAGTAAGAAATACTATTAGTAAAAAAACTAGTGATACTATGCGTTATGCTTTGGAAAGTGTAGTAGCTCGTGGTGGTGGTAAATATGCTTATATTGATGGTTATCGTATTGGCGGTAAAACAGGTACTGCTCAAAAAGTTGAAAACGGTCGCTATTTAGTAAACAATTATATTATGTCATTTATGGCAGTAGTTCCTGCTAATGATCCAAAAGCTGTTTTATATGTTGCCATTGATAATCCTAAAAAAACAGCATTACTATCAAGTTATACAACTGCTCCCATTGCTAGACGAATATTATTAGATATCATCGAAGCTTTAGATATTCCTAAACAAGAAGGCGCTATTGAAAAAGTAAAACAATGGGATGATCCTATTTATTATACTGTTCCAAATGTTATCGGAATGAGTGTTAAAGAAGCTACCAAAGCCCTTTATCCATTAGAAATTGAATATACAGGTACTGGTGATAAAGTAATTGAACAATCTCCTAGTGCTTTTGAAAAAGTTAAATCAACTTCCAAAGTAAGATTATTATTAGGTTCATAAATATAAAAAATATTTGTCAACCATCTTGTTCTTATTATTAGATCAATTTACAAAATAAAAAATCCTATGCTATAATCTTATTGTTAATTATGGGTGTGGTATCATGAAACAAATATTAAAATACATAAAAGAAAATAGTTTTTATATAATTCTGTTTATAATTTTTATTTCTTTTTTACTTATAAATATAAAGGTAGTCTATTTTGGTGATGACTACGTTTATTTAACTTTTAGAAATCTTAATATAACGGATTATTTTAGTAAATTATGGGGACATTATCTTCATACTAATGGTAGATTTATTGTGCATTTATTAGTAACTTTATTTTTAAAAATGCCTATTATTGTTTTTCAAATAGTTAATAGTTTATTATTAACAGGAATTTGTTATTTTGGTACTACAATAGTATTAAGCACCGACAATTATCAAAATAAAAATAAAAGATCTTTTGTTTTAATTATTATGTTCTTATTAATAGCTTCCTTAGGAATTTCTATTATGCGCGAAAGTGTTTTTTGGTTAACAGGTTCATTTAATTATGTATATCCTTGTTTTATGTTATTGGCATACTGGACTGTTTTATTAAAAATAGATAATAAAAAATATTTTGTTTTAGCCATAATATTAGGTTTTTTATCTAGTTCGACTGTTGAACAAAATGCTCTTATGACTTTTGGTTTAACACTTTTAACTTTTTTATCTAAATATCGTAGAAAAACAAATATTAAACAGTTTTTAAAAGATAATTATAAATTACTTATTTTATGTTTTGTTACTTTAATAGGTGCTTTGACAGTAATATTATCCCCATCGCAATTTTTTAGAATGCAAGTAGCAACTAATGAGGCGAATAAACCAATAATTGATATTATAAAATATAATCTTTTATATTTTACTAGGGTATTTGCTATGAGTAAAAGAATTATGATCTATGGTTTTATATTTAATTTATTTAGTATATTAGCTATAAATAAGAAGTTTGATAATAAAAAAATGTTATGTAGTTTATACATATCTTCTATTGTAAATATTATATTAAGTTTCATTAATTTAATTATGTTATCGATTCAGGAAGTAAATATTTATAATTATTTAATAATTTTGGGTATTTATCTAACCTATACTTGGATTATGATATTGGATTTGATTAAGTTAAATAAAAATATTTTTTCACCATTAATTATAAGTTTAATTTTAATGATAGGTTCGCAATTTATGATGATAATATCACCTATATATGGAAGTAGAAATATTATTTTCTTCTTTGTTATGTATGCTGTTATATGTGCCATGATAGGTTATAAAACCGATTTTAAATTTAGAAAAATTTTTACCTTAGTAATATTTATTATAGCCCTTGGATTAAATTTAATAACTTTTAAAGGTTATAGTGAAACTAAATTTATTGATGAAAAGAATAAAAATATTATAAAAGATAATCAAGATATAATAATGCAAGAAGATAGTACTATTACATTATATCGTTTTCTTAATGATGACTATTGTTGGAGTACTCCTTATATGAGTGCGGGTCATGAAGTATATTATAAAAATTACTATGGTATTAAAAGTAAAATTAAATGGGTCCATTATCGTTAATAATTAATGTTCTACTGTTATTAATGATTTACTTTTGCATATATTTATAATAATGATAAAGTTATATTTAAGTAAACATTTGTCAATATTTTGTCTAATTATCTAAATTTATCATAAAAATAGATAAAATTATAGTATAATTATAAACGCAGATTTGGAGTGATAATATGTCTGGGATACTTTTATTAACAAAATCGATATTTGCTATTATGATCGGCTTTTTATCATCTGTTTTATTAGGTTTAATTATTATTCCTATAATGAAAAGAAAGAAAGTAGGGCAACGTATTAGTTCTTTTGTTGGTGAATCTCATAAAAAGAAGGAAGGAACTCCGACCATGGGAGGACTTATCTTTATTATTCCTACTTTATTTACAACTTTGTTTTTGCTATTAACCAAAAAAATAGAATTTACGACTAACTTAGGTATTATTATCTTAGTATTTACAGGATATGCTATTATCGGTTTTTTAGATGATTATTTGAGTTTAAAAAAGAAAGCAAATGAAGGTTTGACAACTTTTCAAAAATTATTTATGCAAGTTATTATTGCTTTATGTTTTTTCTATTTATATATGAAAAATGGTGGGCAAACAGCTTTAATTGTCTCAACGCTTGGCATTCATATTGAAATGGGATGGTTTTATGGTATTTTCTTGTTATTTATATTAGTAGGTGCTAGTAATGCTGTTAATTTAACAGATGGCTTGGATGGCTTGGCCGGTGGACTTTCAGCGATTGCTTTTATTGCTTTTAGTTTAATTTCCATTATGGTTGGCTTTGAAGAAATTGGTATTTTTACTTTTATTTTAACAGGAGCCTTAGGAGGATTTTTAATATATAATACGTATCCGGCCAAGATATTTATGGGTGATACTGGTTCATTAGCCTTAGGTGCAGTTATGGGAGCTGTTGCTATTTTAACACATCGCGAAATAACATTATTAGTAGTAGCAAGTGTCTTTGTGATAGAAACGCTTAGTGTAATATTACAAGTTATTAGTGTTACTTTATTTAAAAAGAAATTATTCTTAATGACGCCATTGCATCATCATTTTGAGAAATTAGGGTGGCATGAACAAGATATTGTTAAATTATTTTGGGTTATAGGTTTAATTCTAACTATGGCAGGAATATTCTTTGGTGTTTGGCTATAAGATATATAAAGGTGGTTTAATTGAAAAAAAACATCGATATATATCTTTTTTTGACGGTAATATTACTAGTCTTATTTGGTTTGATAATGATTTATTCATCTTCATATATATGGGCTGATTATAAATTTAACGATGCCTTTAAATATGTTAAACAACAAGGATTGTTTATTATTATTGGTACTGTTCTTATGTATTTAATTAGTAAAATTAATTACAAGATTTATGAAAAAAAAGCGTTACCTATTTTTATCATTTGTATTATTTTGCTTATTTTAGTGTTAATACCTGGTATTGGAAAAATAAGGAATGGTAGTCGTAGTTGGTTTGGTATAGGAGCTTTTGGCGTTCAACCAAGTGAATTTGCAAAACTGAGTCTTATTATGTTAACTAGTAAATATTTAGCTAAATCTAATAAATTTATCAAAAATCTTACTAAGGGTGTTTTCCCAATTCTTGGTGTCTTGTTTTTAATTTTTGGATTAATTATGTTACAACCAGATTTTGGAACAGGAATGATTATTGTTGTTAGTATTATTGCTATGCTGTTTGTAGCAGGTGTTAATATGAAGTTTTTTATGGGATTAGGAGCCATTGGTGTTATTGGAATTGTTGTTTTAATTTTAATTGCTCCATATCGTATGGATCGTATTACTTCATTTTTAGATCCTTGGAGTGATCCCTTAGGTACAGGTTTTCAAATTATTCAATCTTTATATGCAATAGGACCAGGTGGATTATTAGGGATGGGCTTTCTTAATTCTAGGCAAAAACATTTTTATTTGCCAGAGCCTCAAACTGATTTTATTTTTTCAATTATTAGTGAAGAATTTGGTATATTAGGAATTATTATAGTGGCTAGTTTTTTTATTTTTATTTTATATCGTGGCATAAAAATAGCCTTATCGTGTCAAGATGCTTTTGGTAAATATTTAGCTTTTGGTATGACTTTCCAAATATTAATTCAAACAGTTATGAATTTAATGGTGGTAGTAGGGCTTATACCAGTAACAGGGGAAGTCCTACTATGTAACTGATAACGACAATAAAAGAAATGTCTTATTTTAAAGGTATTTGAGAGTATTAGTAACATTTATAAAAATCAAATATTTGTTAAAATTAATAAAAATGATTAAAAAACATAAAATTTTGCAGATAAAAATAAGGGGTAATTTTGCCATTACTGCAAAAAAGTTATTTGAAAAAGCAATTGACTTGATTATTTTTTTATCTTATCATTTCTTGTATTTTCCAATAATTATAGGGCAATTATCTTTAAACGTATAATGAGTAATGAAAATAATATCATAATTTTTAAAGTTGGCAGTTTTAGATTTTAAGTAATCAATCCATTCATCGTATGTATTAACATTTATTTTACTTTTAGGCTTATGAATACATGGGCATAAATAAAACATAAAATCTTTTTTATATTTATAACAATTGTCAAGAATATTTTCAGTTATATTACATGGCCTAATGCCTAAAATCAAATCATATGTAGATAAATCAAAATCTTTATTTAAATCATATTCAATTGTTTTTACACCTTTATAATTATTAATTAATATTTTAATATTAATAGCAGAAATATTAATATTATTGTTTATATAAATCGAAGATAAAATTGGAATATATCCACAGGTAACTTCTAATAATTTCTTATTGCTTAAATCAAAATATTGACAAGATAATTCATAAAAGTAATAATATATGGTTTTTTTAATATTTTTCTTATTTAAATAGCAATAAATTTGATCAACATCGCATGTATAACCATATTTACATTTCTTCAATCTATTATTAATAAAATATTCGGGATAAAAATCTTTGTGATTTATTATAAAATTAATAACATCTTTCATGTTTTCACCTTTTCATATTATAATACTTATTTTTTTAATAAGATACCACAAAAAAATATAAAAATATAAAAAATATAAAAAAATATAAAAAACAAATATTAGCGTAGACAATAAGCATTAAAAATGTTAAAATTATAAATAAGAGTTCAATTAGTTTTTACTTTCAATAATCAAAGGAAGGAGTATGTAATATGAAGTTTACTGTCAAAAAAGTTAATGCTACAAAATTTGCATGTCACGTTGATCAAAACTGCTAAATTTAAATAGTATTATTATAGTAAGGCTCGTGATAGAGCTTTTTACTTTATTTTGAAGGAGGTTAAAATGTTAGTTATTAATCCCTTGAAGCCTTTTTATGTAGACAGAACAAAAAAGATAATTAGAATGGGTAATTTTAAAAATTCAGCTAAAGAGATCGAATATGAAGATGATAATTTTGTAAAACTATTTGAAAATGTAAAAGAGCCAATCTCCAAAGGTGAACTTATAAAAAGAACGCAAAATGATACAGGGTTGAGTAAAGAAGACATAGAAACAGCAATTGAATATCTTATCAGTGAACAAATTATTGTAAATCACGAGAGTTATAAACAATTATTTAATGGTAAACTAAATAGGCAAAATTTATTTTTTTCTATGACCAATGGCAATATTAAAAATTGGTCTTTAGTAAAACAACCTAATATATTAATTCTAGGATTAGGTGGCGTAGGTTCCAATGTGTCGATAATATTGTCAAGAGCTGGATTTAATAATTTTACTTTAGTAGATTGCGATAAAGTTGAAGAATCTAATTTAATGCGTCAATATCCATATGATATTAAAGATATTGGTAAATACAAGACCAATGCTTTAAAAGAAAAAATAAATAATAATGAAAATAAAATCGAAATTTTGAACAAAATGATTGTTGATGAAGATGATATTGAGAAGCAAATTTATAATGCCGATTTTGTATTGTGTACTTTAGATAAACCTTCGCGTATAATTAGGAGATTAGTTAATAATTTATGTATTAAATATAGTAAGCCAGTTATTTTTTCCGGATTCGCTGAACATGTGGCGATGATTGGACCTTTTGTTAAACCAAAAAAGTCAGCTTGTTTAAAATGCATCGAACAAGATATGCAAGAAGAACCTTTATATAATGTTAAAAATACTCCATCATATGGTCCGTTATGTTTGTTAATATCAAGTATAGTGGCTAACGAAATTATAAATTACTATTATCAATTTAATCAAAATAATTTAATTGGGAAAACATTAATGATTGACATATTAACTTATAATCACAAGATAATAAAATGGCATAAGAAAAAAGATTGTGAGGTGTGTGGAAATGATAGTAAGTAATGTAAGAAAGCAAATTGGTTATAAAAATATTTTAAATAATATTTCTTTTGCCATTTCAGATAATGAGAAAATTGGACTTGTGGGTGTAAATGGATCTGGAAAATCTACTCTATTAAAAATACTAGTAGGTGAAATAAAAGAAGACAGTGGCAAAATAAATTTAGAAGGAGAAACAATAAGCTATCTAAAACAGGAAATACCTTATTTTTATAATAATTTATCAATAATTGAATATATAAAAAAAGAACTTAGAATTGACTTCATGGAAAAAAGATTACATGAATTAGAAGTTAATTTAACCGAAGAAAATATGGAGGAATATAGTAATATATTAAATGAATTTTTATCGATAGATGGATATTCTTTTGAAGATAATCTAAAAAGCATTTTACTTGGTCTTAATTTTAATACAGATATAAATAATAAAATAGAAACATTATCCGGCGGTGAAAAAATTAAGGTTTTATTAGCAGTATTACTTCTTAAAAATGCTGATATTTTACTTTTGGATGAGCCAACCAATAATTTAGATATTGAGGCTATAGAATGGTTAGAAAAAAGATTAAAATCATCAAATAAAAAAATAATACTAGTTTCTCATGATGAAGTTTTTTTAAATAATATAGTCACTAAAATCTATGAATTATCTAATGGGTTAATTAAACAATATAATTTATCATATAAAGATTATTTAAAACAAAAAGAATTAGAATATTTAAGTTTAAAAGAAGCACATTCCAAAGCTTTAGAAAAGAAAGATAAATTAAAGCAACAAATTCAAAAATCTAAAGAATGGGCAAATAAAGGTATAAATAAAAAAGCTCATAATGATAACGATAAACTTGCCAACAATTATGCTAAAGAAAGAACAAATACTTCTAATATTTCCAAGCTTACTAAAGACTTAGAAAATTTAGACATACCTGAATTTGAAGAAAAAAAACCAATAAATATATTTTTCAGTGTCGATGATTCTAAAGGAAATAAAGATATTATCTTGAGACATTTAGTATGTGGTTATGATACATTTAAAACAAGTGAAATTAATTTATTGATTCCATTTGGTACAAAAGTTAATATTATTGGGGGTAATGGATCTGGAAAAACTACACTTATCAAAACTATTTTAGGATTACTTGAACCTATAAATGGAAATATTAATATTGGAAGTAATGCAAAAATTGGTTATATTTCACAAGATACATTAAATTCTCAAATAGACGAGGGCATTTATGAATATTTAACTAAAGAAAATCCCAGTGTTGATGTCTCAAAAGTATTTACACTGTTGGATAAGTTTAATATTGCTTATGATGATAAGGATAAATCATATACTTTATTATCACCAGGTGAACGAACAAGAGTCAATTTAGCAAAATTAGCTTTAAATAATATTAATATATTGATTTTAGATGAGGTAACAAATCATTTAGATAAAGAAGCCATTGATTTGATATATGAGTTAGTGGGTACTTATAATGGAACAATTATCAGTGTTTCACATAATAGAAAGTATAACGAAATCTTAAATGCTGACATCGATTTAAATATTACAACAGGACATGCAATTCAAAAAAAACTATTAAGATGATACTTTGATTATGAAATATTTTCTATAAAAGATTATTATAAATAATATTTTAATAAGGAAATAAAAATGTCTAATAAAGGCATTCATTATTTCCTTTTTTTAGAATAGGTTTTAATGAGGTGTTATCTTTATGAAACGAGTAGATAAATATGGCAAAAGAAGAAAATTAAATATAGAGTTTATTTATAAAAAAGAAGGAACTAAACTTGAAGAAATATTAAAGGAAGGATATTTATGTTATTTAAGAAATTTAAAGACAAAATAATGTATTTCCTAAAGATGGTAAGTTATTACAAATGTTATGTCATTATTAATAACAATAATTTCAATTCATTTAAATATCTAAAAGGGAGGTTTTTTATTAATGGAATATATCTGTGGTGGTTATGAAAGATTATCAGATGCAGATAATAAAAATGAAGAAAGTTCTTCTATTCAAAGTCAGAAAATTATAATTGATTCATTTGCTAAATTCAATAATTTAAAGATTTATAAACATTATTCAGATGATGGTTATTCTGGTGGTAATTTTGATAGACCTGCATTTAAGAAAATGATTGAAGATATTGAAAGTGGAAAAATTAATTGTATAATTACTAAAGATTTATCAAGATTAGGTCGTGAAATGTATAAAACTGGAAAATATATAGAAGAATACTTTTTAGAAAAAGGTGTCAGGTATATTGCAATTAATGATTCCTACGATTCAAATATTGGGGATTCTATGTTAGGAATCAGACTTAGTGTTAATGACTTGTATTTAAGGGATGTTTCAAAAAAAGTTAAGACATCACTAAGAGCAAAACAAAATCGAGGTGATTATATTGGCTCATTCCCTCTATATGGTTATAAAAAAGATCCCAATGATAATCATAAATTAATTGTTGATGAAGAAGTTAGATATATAGTTGAATTAATATATAATTTAGCCATAGATGGAAAAAGTCCTAACAAAATAGCACAAATTCTAACCTTAAAAAAAATACCTATTCCTATCGTTCATAAAGGAGAACCTAGGGGAAAATTGGTAAAGGAAAATGATGGTTTTGGAATATGGAAAAGACAAACTATTTTTGGTATTTTAACTAATGAAATGTATATTGGCAATATGGTACAAAATACTCATAATAAAATAAGTTATAACTCTAAAAAATTAAGAAAAACTAGTAAAGAAGAACTTATAATAGTTAAAGGTACTCATGAGGGTATAATTTCTAAAGAAATATTTGATAAAGTACAAGATATTATAAATAGTAAAAAAAAGATGAGAGTTACCGATCATCAATTAGATTATTTACTTGGGGGAATGCTTTATTGCCATGAATGTGGCCGTAACATAAGAATAAGCGAAGATGTTTTAAAATTTGGTGTAAGACATTATACTCAATGCAATTTATATACAAGAAAAGGAAAATT
>CANRAE010000035.1 GCA_947628525.1 uncultured Bacilli bacterium | reverse complement strand
AGTAGCAAATAGTAGTTATTATCTATATACAGGAGTTAATTATTGGATCATGAGCCCCTTATACTTCGACTCTGCCGATTCCCGCGCGGTCGATGTGTACGTTCACTCGACTGGGTACTTGCTCCATGCGAGCGTCTGGTTTGCTCTCGGTGTGCGTCCCGTCATTAATCTCGCATCTAATGTAGAAATTACTTCCGGAGACGGAACTGTTAATTCACCATATATAATAAAAACAAATTAAAAAAAATTAAAATTTATATAAAATTAAATATTGATAAGATAATAAAAGAACAAATTTAAAAAAGGTTAAAAGCAATAATTAAATTTGTTCTTTTTTGTCTTTTTTTAGGATACTATTACTTGTTCTTATTATTGAAAAAATGAATATTCATTGATAAAATAAAAGAGAATAACAAAGTATTAAAAGGAGATAATATGAAAAAATTATTATTAATTTTATTAATCACTATTTTGGTTGTTACGGGGTGTGGACAAAAGAAAGCATTAGAAGATAACAAGGTAAATGAAGTAGATAAGGTGATAGAGCAGTTAAATAGTCTTTCTTTGGATGAAAAAATAGGACAGATGCTTATGGTATCATATCGAAGTACTATTGCTACTGATGAGTTACTTTCTGTTTTAAATGATGTAAAACCAGGGGGATTTATCATGTTTAGTGAAAATTTTGAAAGTTATGAGCAAGTAGAAAAATTTGTTGATGATATTAATGGTACAAGTGAAATTCCCATGTTTATTTCGGTTGATCAAGAGGGTGGTCGTGTTCAAAGACTAAAAAGTCTTACTGATAAAGAAGTAACCGTTTTTCCAGCAATGAGTGAATTAGGAGCAACTAATGATGAACAGTTATCATATGATGTTGGCCGTATTTTGGGTGAAGAATTACGTGTTTTTGGAATTAATATGGATTTTGCACCAGTGTTAGATATTTATTCTAATCCTAATAATACCGTAATTGGTAATAGATCGTTTGGTTCAAACGCTACAATAGTATCTAAAATGGCTTTGTCGTTTGCCCATGGATTAGATAATGCGGGGGTAATTCCTGTTTATAAACATTTTCCAGGACATGGCGATACTGCTACTGATTCACATTATGACTTACCAGTAGTTACTAAAACAAAAGAAGAATTATTAAATTTAGAATTAAAACCATTTATTGATGCGATTAATGATGGTGCTAAGGTCATTATGATTGGTCATTTAGCAGTACCTAATATTACGGGCTCTGATACACCAGCATCTTTGTCAAAACCACTAATTACTGATTTTTTAAAAAAAGAATTAGGTTATCAAGGATTAGTTATAACTGATGCTTTGAATATGGGGGCTTTAACAAATAATTATACCCAACGCGAAATATATATTAATGCTATTAATGCAGGAGTTGATATTTTACTTATGCCTTCACCAGCAAGAGATTGCCTAAAAATAATCAAAGAAGCTGTTATTAATGGTGAAATAAGTGAAGAACGTATTGATGAATCAGTAAAGAAAATTTTAACATTAAAAAATAATCTTGCCACTAATAAATATGATGCTAGTTATCTTGGTAGTGATGAACACAAACAAGTAATTGCTAGAATAAAATAGTGAGGAATTATGAAAAAAAGAATAATGATAATAATACTTTTATTAACAATTATCTTTGTATCAGGTTGTGGGCGCAAAGAAGATAAACAATTAATTTGCAAGATAGGGGATACAACAGTAACTATTACCTTGCAATTAGGACAAATTACCAAATATGAAGATCAAATTAAAGGTTCAGCTAGTAATGAAGAAATAAAAAAATTAAATGATAATTATTTAAAGGATATTACAGATGACGATGAAGCTTTAAAAATATTAAGAGAAGTTTTAGCTAGTAATGGTGGTAATTGTACACAATTTGATTAAAAGACAATGTTTGACAATTTTTGATAATTACTAATGATATATTAATATTAATAAGAGGAGATATCTATGAAACAATTATTAATGTTATTTGTTATAGTAATTATCTTTTTTTTCGTTTTTATTATGTCTTTTAAGTTAAAAATTAATAATCAGCAAGAAAAAACAAGTAATATTAGTACTTTTCTAGTAAAAGTAGAAAGGAGTAAGCTATGAAAAAAGTAATTAATGTTTTTTATATAATAGGGTTGTTATTTTTTTATAAAGTTGAAGCTTATGAAGTTAAATCTATTGATTTATCAATAACAAATAATCTAAGTTATTGTGTTTATTATTTTTATGATGATATTATTGATATTAATAAAACGGAATGCTTTGATAATATAGCTTATGGAAGTTATATTGACTATTTTCAAGATAAACCAAAAAAAGGGTATGTTTTGGATAGTTTTACACCTATAACTGTTTTAAATAATGATGATTATTTAATTGTTCGTTATCATAAGGTAAATTAGTTATTATGCTATTATCATCTAGCAATACTTCTTTTTTTTTGTTATACTAAAATTAGATAATTAAACTAAGTTTATTAAAGAAGTTGGAGTATAAGTAATGAAACCAAAAATAAGTATTATTGTACCAGTATATAATGTTGAAGCATATTTAGATAAGTGTTTAAATAGTTTAGTCAATCAAACATTAAAAGAAATAGAGATCATTGTTGTTAATGATGGTAGTAAAGATAATAGTGAATTGATAATAAAAAAATATAAACAAAAAGATAAGCGAATAATTTATTTGAAAAAAGAAAATGGGGGACTATCATCAGCTCGAAATTATGGTTATGGTAAAGCATCTGGGGAATATATAGGTTATGTTGATAGTGATGATTATGTTAGTAATGATATGTTTGAAAAAATGTATAATCTAGCTAAACAAGATAACAGCGATATTGTTATGTGTGATTTTTATAAAAAATATGACAATAATACCTTAATTCCTATTTCTTCAATGACCATATATACTGATGATATGAAAAAAAACTATGTTATGAGTAGCCATTGTGCATGGAATAAAATATATAAAAAAAATTTACTTAATGACCACTATTTTATTGAAGGTATGCTTTATGAAGATCTATCATCTAATCCTTTATTAGTAGCTAAAATAAATAAGATCAGTTATTTAAGAGAACCTTTATATTATTATAGTATAAGAGATAATTCGATTATGACTAATCAAAAATTTAATCCTAAATTTTATGATATTTTAAAGTCTGCTGAAATAGTTACTAATAAAATAAAAAAAGATACTGTTTATCAACCTTATCTTTTAGAATTTGAATATCTAATTATTGATAATTTATTAAGAGATACTTATTTTAGATTAAAAAATATTAAAGAAAGTGCTCCTCTTTTAAATGATATTGTACTATTTATTAAACAAAATTATCCTTATTTTATGAAAAATAAATATATTCGACAAAGAGGATTTAAATATAGAGTAATAACATATTTTATTTATAAAAAGTATTATCCTCTTTTAACAATAATTAGTAGAAAAAGTGGTGGCAAAAATGAAAAAAAGTAAAATTAAAGTTAGTGTTATAATACCAGTATATAATGTAGAAAAATATTTAAGTAAATGTTTAGATAGTGTAATTGATCAAACATTAAAAGAAATTGAAATTATTGTTGTTAATGATGGCAGTACTGATTGTTGTTTTGATATTATTAAGAAGTATCAGAAAAAAGATAAGCGAATTATATATTTAGAACAGGAAAATCAAGGACAAGGTAGTGCTAGAAATAAAGGATTAAAAAAGGCAAGTGGCGAATATATTACTTTTGTTGATAGTGATGATTTTATTGAATTAAATATGTTAGAGCTTATGTATAATCAAGCTATTAATGATGAAAGTGATATGGTTATTTGTGATTATTATCGTATTAAAGAAGAAATTAAAGAAAAATGTTGTGCTTTTTATACCAAGGGTAATGGGGTATTGGAAAATTGTATTTTAAATACTTCTGGTCCTTGTTGGAAATTAATAAAAAGATCATTAATTATAGATAATAATTTATATTTTCCTGAACAAATTATTTATGAAGATTATGCTATAGTACCTATTTATGTTTTATTTGCAGAAAAAGTTAGTTATCTCGATCAAGCTTTGTATAATTATTTAATTAGATCTGGTTCGACAATGACCCAAGTATTTAATAGTAAATTTTATGATCTTTTAAAAGCAACTGATCTATTGTATAAACGTTTAGAAGAATTAGGTTTTCCGTATTATCCAGAATATGAATATTTTATTATTAAAAATATTTTTAGAGAAGCTTATTTTCGTGTTAAAAATTTTGACGAAGGTAAAAATTTAATGAGATCTTTATCTTGTTGGGCTAAAAAGAACATGCCTTATTGGTATAAAAATAAATATTTTCAAAAAGAGAGTTTTAAACAAAAGTTATATACTTATCTTATTTATAAAAAACAATATAAATTATTAAATATATTTCATAATTTAAGGAAGTAGGTATTTATGAAAAGAAAGAAAATCTTATTTACAATTTGGACCTATTCTTGGGGTGGTGGTGCTGAAAATATTTTAACTAATTTAGTTAATCACTTGGATCCCAATAAATATGAAATTGATATTTTAGAATATTATCATGCTGATATAAAGAAAGAACCGATTAATGATAATATTAATCTTTTGCCTCCTATTGTCGATAGTCTTAAAGCAAGTAAGATAGAAAAATTTTATAAAATGTTTTTAGTTAAAGTGTTTCCTAAAATATTAAGAAAAAAATATATTAAAAAAGATTATGATTTAGAAATAGCTTTTACCAAAATGATTCCTTCTTTTTTATTGGATTATAGTAAAAAAACAGTTATTTGGTTACACGGAGAGTTAAATAAGCATACCGATAAAAGACTTGATTTATTGTTACAAAAAAAATATTTTAAAAAAGCAACTCGTATTGTTACTATTTCTAAATATAATCAAGAATTAATTTTTAAACAATTTCCTTTTATTAAAGATAAAACGGTTATGATTTATAATTCTTTTAATTTTTCTCTTCTAGAACATAAAGCTAATTTAATGACTCTTGATCAAAGTGAAGTACCAATATTACTTTTTTTAGGAAGACTGGATGATAAAAAAAATCCATTACTATTATTGGAAGTTGCTCAAAAATTAAAAGAGCGTAATATTTCGTTTAAATTGCAATATATAGGTGTTGGTGAATTATTATCTAAGTTAAAAACAAGTATCAAAGTATTACATCTTGAAGATTGTGTTGAGGTTTTAGGTTTTAAAGATAATCCTTATCCATATATTAAAAACAGTACTTTATTAGTTCAAACATCCATGTTAGAGGGATTTCCTACGGTTTTTGCCGAATGTACTTATTTAGGAAAACCATTTGTCTGTATGAATGTTGGTGGGGCTTATGAGTTATCTGATGATAATAAATGTGGATATGTTGTAAATGATATGAATGTGATAGAGTTTACAGATAAGGTTATTAAATTATTACAAGATCAAAAACTTTATGACAAATTTAGTAAACATGGTATGCAAAATGTGCAAAGATTTACTATTGAGAAGCAGGTAATGGCTTTTGATAAAATGATTGACAGTATGAAGTAGGTGGTAATTTGAAAGTTAAAGTAAGCGTTATAGTTCCAGTATATAATGTAGAAGAATATTTACCAAAGTGTCTAGATAGTGTTATTAATAATACTTTATCAGATATTGAAATTATTATAGTTAATGATGGAAGCACAGATAATAGTAGTAAAATAATTGCCAAGTATCAAAAAAAAGATAAACGAATTAAAGTGATCAACCAAGAAAATTGTGGTCTAGGTAGTGCTAGAAATAAAGGCTTAGAAAAAGCTATGGGTGAATATATTGCTTTTATTGATAGTGATGATTGGATTGAAAAAGATATGTTAGAATTTATGTATAATCACGCTTTTGAAAAAAAGTCTGACATAGTTATTTGTAGTTATAAAAATATTTATAATCATAAAGAAGAAGTAAATATAATACCTGATCAAATTATTAATGATACTATTGCTGGTAAAAATAGTCGTATTTTTAATATTTTTAGTGCATGGTGTAAAATCTATAAACGAGATTTTCTTAATAAAAGTAAAGTTAAATTTGTTGAAGACAAAGTTTGGTATGAGGATTTTTCGTTTAGTGTTAAATTATTGTCAATGACTACTAAAATAGATATTATTAATAAACCTTTATATAATTATGTTATTAGAAATAATTCTATTATGAATAATTTCAAAATTATGAAGAATTTAGATTTACTTTTAGTTTTTGATGATGTTAAAAGCTTTTTTGAGCATAAACATTGTTATCAAGATTTTGCTTATGAATTAGAGTATTTAGCTATTGATAATATTTTGATATCAGGTATTACGAGAATTATTAGAGCTAATGGCGAACAAAAAAATAAAAAGGAAGTAATCAGTAAATTTTTAACTTATCTTGATGAAAATTTTCCTAATTATCGCAGTAATCCATATCTAAATTATTTATCGCGAAATAGAAAAATTATATATAAATTAATTTTATTAAAACAGTATTGGTTAGTATCTTTAATATTTAAAATTAAATAGCTTTAATAAAAATATATAAAATTAAAAACATATTCTTGACATATAAATTAATAGGTGAAGGATATGTTTTTTAAAAGTATTGATAAGCGTATTAGAATAGTTTTATTAATTATTATTTTGATGTTTATAGTTATTATTTGTAAAGTAGCTTATGTTCAATTAATAAATTATGGAAAATTAAATGATTTGGCAGGGGATCTATGGAGTAGAGAGTTGCCAATCGCAGCGGATAGGGGAAGAATTTTAGATCGTAATGGTGTTGTTTTGGCTGATAATATTACTACGACTAGTTTAGTTTTAATTCCTAATCAAATTACTGATAAAGAGAAGGCATCTACTCTTTTAGCGGAGATTTTAAATGTAACAAAAGAGGAAATGGATAAGCATGTATATAAGGAAACATCAATTGAAAGGGTGCATCCCGAAGGAAGACAATTGTCTTATGAAATTGCTGATAAAATAGATGCTTTAAATTTAGAGGGCGTATATTTGGTAAAAGAGTCAAAACGTTATTATCCATATGGGACTAGTTTATCTCATGTTTTAGGTTATGTTGGCATTGATAATCAGGGTCTATCAGGTTTAGAATTAGAATATGATAATTATTTAACTGGTGAAAATGGCGCTATAAAATATTTTGCTGATGCCAAGGGCAATAGTCTTGATATATCCGAAATATATGAACAACCACAAGCTGGAATAGATATTCAATTGACAATCGATTATAATATTCAACAATCGGTGGAACGAGAATTAAATAATGTCGTTGATATGTTTGATCCCGATATGGCACTAGCACTAGTAATGGATCCCAATAGTGGGGAAATACTAGCTATGAGTAGTAGACCAACTTATGATTCTAATCATTACAAAGATTATTCGATGGAAGTATTAAGTAGAAATTTACCTATTTGGGCATCATATGAACCAGGTTCAACTTTTAAGATAGTAACTGCCGAAACCGATGCCTAATTAATATTACTCATTATTTGCTATAAATATGCCCCAATAACAATGGTTTGATTTATCCTTTAATGTGAAATAACACTCAATCAATGGAGGACCGTTTATGACTGTTGATGAATCAAATTTATTGAGTTTTGTGAAAAGGTGTAGCTTACTACGTTAATTACAGCATTAAAGTATGAAACTTAAACTATATGTTGAGATAATGTAAATGGTAATATAGAATTGGACAAAAAAGGCAATTAAAAATATAAATGATGAAATGGAAGAGGCAAAAAATGAATTTAGTAAAATGTTTCAAAATGAGTCTGAAAATGATTATTCAAAACAATTGTAAAATTTGTCGTAAAATGTTATCATGAAAGTGTGGTAAGTAAGTTACCACTATTAAATATCCTTATTGTATCCGGTCATCACTTTGCTTTTTTAATGAATGATCCGGTAAAAATTGAGGATAAGTCTATGACATTATTAATGAGAAAGTTAGAACATGAACAGAATCATGGACATGAATATTTAGGACATAATATGGAGGTTAACAATATGTTATGTTTACATTATGATTTAGATGATGAGAAAGTTAAATACTTAATGGCTACAGATGAAAAATTATGTAAATTAATCAAATATATAAAGAATAGCGAATTAATTATCGAAAAAGATGGTTTTAAATGTATGGTTAAATATATAATTGGGCAACAAATTAGCGATAAAGCCCGTGAAACCATTTGGCAACGCTTTTGCGAAACTCTTAAAAGTGTTACACCTAGAAAAGTATTATCAACAAGTGATGAAAAATTAAAAAGAACAGGAATATCTGAGCGTAAGGTTACATACATAAAAGCATTAGCAACAGCGATCATAAATGAAGATATCATTTTTAGCGAATTTAAGAAGCTAACTAATGACGCGATTATAAATAAGTTGACTAAATTAAAGGGGATTGGACAATGGACCGCTGAAATGTATTTAATTTTTTCGTTAGGACGAGAGAATGTACTTTCCAAAGGGGATGGAACTATTAGGCGTGCAATTCAATGGATGTATGATTTGAAAGAGCTACCATCTTCGGAGCAACTAGCTGAATATTTCAGTAATTGGGTTCCATATGCAACTATCGTTTCAGCCTATTTTTGGAAATCGATTGAGCTAGGATTATTGCAAAAGCCTTTTAATGATATTATGTCAATTTAGAGGGAGTTAAATGTATATGGATAAAGGGAAATTGTATTGGATGAATTACTCCATTGAACTTGCTGATAGCGTAAAAGACGAACGTTTACATGTTGGTGCCGTCTTGGTTGCGAGAGATAATAAATTGATTTGTTCTTCTTACGCAGGAGAACGTAAAGATTTATCTTGGAGTACCATACTGGTGTCTAAAATGAAAGAGTGCAATGTGGACAATGCCTGCTGTTTGTTTTTAACAATAAATACACTATGTTCAACAACAGAATTTGATTTAAATATACTAGCGAAAGAAGTTGATATTAAAGAGATATATTTAGGAGTTCCTGATCCTAATTTGTCTGATTATTTGCCAAATGATCTAGTTGGTACATCTCAAAATATTTATCGGTACCCCGAAGATCTACAAAGAAAGATAATAAAACAAAACTTTGATTACTATGCAAATAGTCATCAAAATATAAAATCTAATCCATATTATTATACAAAGAGGATAAGCAATTTAGTATTAGAAAATTTACAGCAAAATGGAATCATAATTTCTAAAGAGGAGCTAGAATCAAATAAACAGACAGATAAGTTGGTTCAGTTAATTGCTAAAAAATATAATTTAAAAGTTGCAGATGTTAGCGATTTAGTTAACCTAATAATGTCTAGAGCTTTTGATGAAAAATATTCTACATACAATTACATTGATGACGCTCGCTCTTTTAACGTTGATTGGCAAAAAAACTTTTTATATGTCTGTAATAAAGTATTAATATCTGAAATGGAAAATAGCAATATATTGGATGTGGGCGTTGGTAGCGGAAATGAGGCTATTGCATTATTTTCTAAGTGCGAAAAAATAACATTTGTAGATATTGCGCCTAATGGCTTGAAAAAGATTAAAAAGCGAATGCCAAATTCAATTACCATTGTTTCCCGGGCTGAACATTTAACAACATTAGCAAGCGATACGTACGATTTGTATATATCGTTAAGGACATATAATTCATCTTTTTTCGATATGAAAAAGGCAGTTTCAGAAGCGTATAGAGTTTTGAAAAACAACGGAATTATTATACTTTCCATTGCGAATGGATTCTTATGTCTTGAAGGTGAATATATTATTCCAGGGTTAATTATTCCGGGAACAGGATTCGTTGATATTTACAGGGGTTTTGATATGGTAAAAAAATTATCTTTTGAATTATTACAAAAAGGGTTTACAAATATTCAATTTTTTTCAACTAATGCAGAAATCTTTTTATCAGCTGAGGTAAAAAAGTAAAATAAATTTATAAAAGGTGGGATATAGAGAATGGTGAAAGAAAAAACGTTTGCTCAAAAAGTAATACAATATAATGAACATTTATCTAAATTATCAATGAAGTTACCAGACGGTTTTAGAGTTGTTAATCCATTTAATGGAGGACAGCAAGAACTTGTAAAAGAAATCGCAATAGCTTTTTATCAAAAATTTTATAATGATCATAAAAAGCGTCGCTTAATATTGGGTAGCTCGCCAGCGCGTCGAGGAACGGCTGTAACCGGAGTGCCATTTGAGGATGCGGCTCATCTTCAAAAAGAAACCGGTATCTTGATCGATAAATTTTATATTAATAAATCATCGTCGGGTTTTTTATATGATGTAATTGAGCGGTATGGTGGTTGTAAAAAATTTTATTCAGATTTTTATATGAATTTTGTTTGTCCTGTTGGTATAGTTAGGACTAGTGCAAAAGGTAATGACGTTAATTGCAATTATTATGATAGTAAAAAATTGCAAAATGCATTGTATTCATTAATTGTTAGCTCAATACAGGCACAGATAGATTTTGGGATTGATACTTCCGTATGTTATTGTATAGGCAGTGGAGAAAATTACTCTTTTTTATTAAAAATCAATAAGGAATACAATTTTTTTCAAAAAATTATACCATTAGAACATCCACGCTTTATTATGCAATATAATTCGAAGCATAAAGATGTATTCTTGGAAAAGTATTTGAATGCATTATGCATTAATTCTAAAGATGGAAAGGAGTTAGTGACAAAGAATGACAGAAAAAGATAACAAGATTATTATACACTTTGATACCAATGAATTATGTTTATATTATTTAGAAGACAGCAGTGTAACATTAATTAGTAAAGAACGAGTTTATTTTAATGAAACTTTAATAAATGATGAATTATTTAAAAAGATTGATTGTTGTATAGAAAAGTTAAAAAAGATCGTAAAAATTGTTAATAACAAAGTAGTAAGAGTATATGCTACGGGAATTTTTCAAGAATTTTCAGAAGAAGAACAAATGCAATTAATAATACACGTTTTTGTGAAATTTGGGTTATATTTTAATGTTATAAAGCCTGATTTGGAACAATTTTATATTAACAAAAGTATAGAATTAAATGGCGAAAGTAATATTATTAAAGGAGCGGTTTATCAAGAATTTAGAAAGGTAGTTATTTGTGGTAGTTTCCAACAGGATATGAAGGAGATAGGAGCCTTAATTGATATTTTAAAGAAACATAATATTCAGGTGTTAAGTCCTTGGACGATGGATATTGTTCCTGAATCATTGGGCACTGATTTTATTCTTTTAGAAGGACAAGAATTAGTTAACGAAAGGGATGCGTGGAGACACAAATATGATCATATGAATAAATTTAAAAAAGCGGATGCAATTATAGTTTGCAATCCTGATGGCAGAATAGGAAAAGGTACGATGTTTGAATTTGGTTTTATGGTTGCTTGTTCTAAAAGAGTTATTTTTACAAACGAACCAAGTAATATCTCAATTCCTTTTCCGTATGAGATTGGCTTGAATTTTAAGTAATTAATTAAATAAGGTGTGTTAGCGATAGGTTTTAATTTTAAGTATATAAACTTGCGTTTTCTGCTATTTTTTTGGAAAGGTTGCACAAAGCTTTATATTATGATCGACCCATAAATTTGTCTTTGTATGATTACAAATAATAATATAAATAAGTTTAATACAGATCTAATTATGTGATCTGTTTTTTTATACAAAAAATTATAATAAGGAGGATGATGCCTATAAACAAAATAGGAAATTTATTAAAACAAGAAAGAATAAAAAGAAATATGTCTTTAAAAACACTATCAAAATTATCTAATCATATTAATATTTTAGAACCAATTATATGTCAATATGAACAATATATTGAATATGAAAAATTAGGTAATTCTACAATTAATGAATATGAAAAAATGGATTTTCAAAACAAATCTGTTTCTAGTTATGCAGAGACCAATAGACTAATTACTTCTTTAGCATCAATGATTACATATGATAAGTCGCAGGGTAAAGATCCTTTTTGGAACAATAGTGCTAAAAATTTACTTGAGGGTTTAATTGGTTTTTTCCTAGAAGAATATAAAGATGGTAAAATTAGTCGTGAACAAATTACTATGACTTCCATTCGTAAATTTCAAACCTCTACAATGAGAGAAAAAAATTCTAGAAAGTTCAAATTATATATAGAGAAAAAGCCATATGGTGCTAAATCTAAAGACAGTTTAATTCCGATACTTTCTTCTAGTGAAAATACATATAAATCTATCACTAGTGCTTTTTCAGAAAAAATGGCAATATTTGATGATGTCAATGTTGCTAATGTTACTAGTAAATCTGATTTTGATTTTGATATTTTAGGTAAAGAAAAATCGGCTTTATTTGTTATTGTTCCAGATGAAGATAAAATTTATTATACTTTAGTTACTATTATTTTAGGTTTACTATATAAGGAATTAGTAAAACTCGCTAATAGTAATGATAATAAAAAGTGTCCTATTGAGATAGATTGGATTTGTGATGAATTTTCAAATTGTCCACCCCTAGTCGAGCCAAGTATAGAATCAATTATTAGTGTTGCTAGATCTCGTGGATTAAGATACCATTTATTTATTCAATCTTTAAGCCAATTAGATAATGTTTATGGTAAAGAAGTAGCCCAAATTATTCTTGATAACTCTGGTCTTGCTTACCTTAAAACTAATACAATGGATACTGCTGAGGCAATTAGTAAAAGATTAGGTAAAAAGACAATAGAATCTAACTCTATTAGTCAGTCAGTTAGTTTAACTAATTATAATGGTAATAAATCTACTTCTTTAATTG
>CANRAE010000034.1 GCA_947628525.1 uncultured Bacilli bacterium | reverse complement strand
TGGATGTGGAATAATAACTATTTCACAAGCAAACCAACCAACATTCTTTGAAAAATTAATCAAGTTTTATGAATCAGATGATAATACAGATTTAAAACAATGGATTTATGAAACAAGTATTGATGGAATTGATTTATAGTCAGTTCTTTTTTTGATAAAATGATGATTTATTATATTTTTAGCATTTTATATAGATTACAGTTTGATTATAATGGTATAATTAAAGTAATTTTTAATTTAGATGATTATTTAGAAAAATAAAAAAAATTTAGGTGACAAATTTCTAAAAATTTAGGAATTAAATCAAAAGAAACTTTAAGATCAACTTATTTAGATCCAGCTATAAATGAAGGATTAGCGGCTCTTACTATTCCCGATAAACCAACTAGTAAAAATCAAATGTATTATAAAATTTAAACATAAAAGGTAGTTAAGAAACAATCTCAACTACCTTTTCAACTACCAAAATTTTAAATTTTATTTAATTATTAAGTTATTTTGAATAAAATTATAAGTATGTGGATGCTAACTATCCCTTGAAGAGAGCAAAAGCTCTCATTTCGTTTGTGCTAATTTATAATGGGGATTAATCATATAAAAACGATTATGAAATAAAAAAAAATAAATAGTTAAATAGTGATATAATAATTAGTGCAACAAATAGTAATTTTTAGAAAGGGAGAAATTATGTCAAAAAAAATAATAACTAAATCCATCGATTTGTGGTTAATAAATAGCAATGAAGAAAGAATAACATTTAATATACCGTTTTCCAATATATATGTTTTGGAATTAGAAGATATTTCAACAACGGTAGGACATAATTCCCAAGGCGAATTTATGGAATTTTTAGTTTGTAAAAAACTTAATTTATGCTTATATAAAAGTAAATTATCTGCAAAAGAATATAAGCAACTATTTGATTATGATATATTATCAGTAACCTTAAATTTAAGCGATAATACATCAAAAAGTTATAATGTGGTTTGGGATTTAAATAATAATAGAAATACTTTACAATTTATAAAAGAAGAAAAAGATATTTTAAAAATATTTGTAGGGTAGATCGTGATTGGTATTAGTAAGATAAATATTATGTGTAGGAGGTAGAAATGACTATTGAAGAAGAGTTGTTTAGGCGAACAAAGGTTGATTTTGATAAAATATCTAAATATGGATTTAAAAAGGATAAATCTTTATACAAATATTCTCAAAATATTATGGATAATAATTTTAGAGTCAATGTTGAAATAAATGAAGATGGTATAGTTAAAGGTACAATTTTTGATTTGTCTTTTGATGAAGAATATACGAATTATCGCACGGAAGGAAATATTGGCCTTTTTGCAAACCGGGTCAAAGAAGAATTTGAAAGCTTATTAAAAGATATTAAAAATAAATGTTTTATTAAAGAGTGGTTTATATATGAGCAATCAAATAGAATAGCAAAAGCAATTAAGGAAAAATATGGGGATGATCCTGAATTTGAATGGGAAAAATTTCCTGGATATGCTATTTTTAGAAATAAAGATAGCCAAAAATGGTATGGTATAATAATGAATATTGATCAAAATAAATTAGATCAAAAAGCTAATGGTGAAGTAGAAATAATCAATATAAAACTAGAACCAAGTGAAATAGAGGCTTTATTAAAATTAGATGGATTTTATCCTGCCTATCATATGAATAAGAAAAGTTGGATTTCTATTATTTTAAATAATACTGTCTTGGATGAGAATATAATAAGTTTAATTGATAAAAGTTATTCTTATACGGTTATAAATAAAAACGAGGCTAAAAACGAGTGGATAGTACCTGCCAATCCAAAATATTTTGATATAGATAAAGCCCTAAAAGAAAGTAATACAATAATATGGAAACAAAGTACCGATATTAAAATAAATGATATTGTTTATTTATATGTTGCAGAACCTTATTCGTCAATTATGTATAAATTTAAAGTAAAAGAAGTTAATATTCCTTATGAGTATAAAGATAAAAATCTAAAAATGCAAAAAGTCATGAAAATGGATTTAATAACAAAATATGGAAAAGGGAAATTGTCATTTAATAAATTAAAAGATTTCGGAATAAATGCTATTAGGGGACCAAGATATATGCCCTTAACATTAAGTGAATATATAAATAAAATTAAAAATTGATATTTTTGGATATGAATAAAATAATGCAGAGTTTTTATTAACATAAATTTTATTATTGATAATATTTTTACAATGGTCAAAACAGATTTTAATATTTAATTATAGCTTTAAATTTTGAATGTTAATATTCATTGCTTGTAGCAACGAACTATTCTTTATATAATATTTTGTAAAGAAAGGAGTTGTTTACTACGTTAAAAGAAAACATAAAAAAAATAAGACAATTAAAAGGTTTTTCACAAGAAGAATTAGCATGCAAATTAAATGTAGTCAGGCAAACGGTTTCTAAATGGGAACAAGGATTATCTGTGCCCGATGCAGAAATGTTAATTTCAATATCAGAAGTTTTAGAAACCCCTGTATGCACTTTATTGGGAGAAAGTACTACTGATAAAGAAGATGAATTGAAGGTAATTTCTGAAAAAATTGTGGAGATAAATTTGCAACTATCACAGAGAAACAAGAAAAGGAAAAAAATTATTCGCTGGTTAATAATTTCATTATGTTTAATTATAATAGCAATTTTTATAACATTATTTTTATTAAACAGTTTTTATCTTAATTGGGATTATAGTAATATGGAAAATGCAGTATTGGGAGTTTTCTTTCACTCGTTTGAATGGTTGTTTGTTAGGATAGCACCAATTATTTTAGTTGTATCAATTATTGGACTTGTGTTAACTCGAAAGAAAATTTAAGATTATTGCAAATTAATATTAAGTTTTTGTTGTTGGTTTATAGTGATAGATAATGGTAGCAAAAATTTTTAAATTAGATTTTAGATATTGATGTAGAAAATGCTAGTGAAGAAGTCTTAAAAGAACAAGGATTTGAAGACTTAAAAGATGATAAAAGTACACTAACGATAGTAAAAAAGAACTAGAACAAGATGGAGCTGTTTGTGAAATAAAATAGACGAAAATTAAATTAATAATTGTATCATAAGGATTAGTAAACTAACAGTCGAGATCAATTTGTCTTCTAGTATAGTATAGTTATTTTGAGGTGGTAGATATGGATAATAATAAAATTGGTAAAACAATAGCGTCTTTAAGAAAAGCCCAAAATTTAACTCAACAAGAATTAGGGGATAAACTTTTTGTAACAGATAAAGCTGTTAGTAAATGGGAAAGAGGAATAAGTTTACCTGATATTACTATTCTTGAAAATTTAGCCCAAGTTTTAGATTCTAATATTTATGATATATTACAAATACCAAATACCCAAAATATTAATATTGAAAATGTTTTAAAAGAAGAAAAAGTAAAAATTAAAAAACAAATGAGAAAACAAATAATGCTTATTACTATGCCAATTATACTAGCAGTATGCATTATATTATTTAAACTTTTGCCTTTTGGTTATAATATAGAACATCTTAGATATTTTCATAATGATAACAAGCTTATTAACTTAGGTGTTCCTAAATTTTCTTTTTTGATGAAAAATAAGGAAAATAGTTATTCTTATAAAAGTTTTAGAGGAAAAAATATTTTGATGAGTGAAATAAAAAATTATGTAAATACGTTAGAACATATTTCTTGCAATAATACTACCTATTTTTATGATAGTAACGCTGATATTACTATCATTGATTATTATGTTAAAGGACACATATTTTATAATACTATTTCTTATAATATTAGAAATGGAAATTATTGTAATTATTGGCAGATAAAAGAATATTCTAAAAAATTAGGATATCTAGATTCCTTTCACACTTTATATTCTGAAAAAGCCAATTTAACGATATATTTTTTACCTAGTTTGAACGTTGCAAATAACCAAAATGAATGGCTTCTTAATTTAGATATTTATTATAATGATGGTAAAAGTCAAAAAACAATTGAAAGATCAAGTGGAACATTTGAAATTATAAATGATGAGTTAATTTATTATAGGACTAAAATTATGGAACATGAAAATAATATAACTATTCCTAATATATCTTATTTTGTTATAAAAGATCAAAAGTTAATACTAAAAGATAATTATTTAAAAGATTATGAGAAAAGTATTATTTTAAAATAAGGTGATGATTATGAAAAAGATGTTTAATTGGATTAGAAAAAATATATTTATTTGTGCCTTAATTTTTATTTGTATTAATATATTAATTAATTTTGTTTTATATTTGATGAATATAAGATTTAGATTATGGGTCATTATTTTAATAATTTTAATATCTATTATGGGATTTATAGTTGGTATATTTCAACAATTATATATTTCTGGTAATAAAAAGAAAGTTATTCTTTTTTTGATATTAGGAACTATACTTTTAATGATACTTATTGCTATTTTTTTGCCTATTATAAAATTTGTAACAATTTTTAATTATAGACCAGAACATACTACAACTTTGGATAACCAAAAATATGTAGCAGTTGTTGATTCATTTCGTAATGTAAGTGTTGATTATTATGACTATTATGGTTTTCTTTTAATGGGAACTAAAGTAAAAGTATATGGCGATTTTGGTCAAGGTGGATATGATCCTTTTAAGTATCCAAATAAACCAGATCGTGTTGAGTATACATATTATGATAATGATGGCAATATGAAAGCCAAAAGAGTAGAACTTTTTATTAAAGATGAAGATGGCAATATAATTGATAAAACAAATTATAATATAGATATTGATGATAGTGATTTTAATGAAAATGATAATTATTTATTACCAGAAGATGAAGAAATACTATATGAAAAGAAATTTGACAACACAATATTAAGATTTGGTAAAGTTGATAATGTATTAGGTCAAAATATGTTAGTTAATGTTTTAAGAAGTAAAGATAATGGTGAAAATTTTTATGTTGTGTCTAGCGATGTGATACAAGTTAGTAATGAAGCAAAATTCGTGTTTTTAAATGAAAAGTTAGGATTTGCAATTAATACTAGTAAAATTTATTTGGATAATAGGAAGACTAGCTTATATGTTACTAATGATAGTGGCAAAACTTTTACATCTGCTGTTTTCAACTATAAAAACGATAATGTTGATTATATCAGTATAGAAGAAGTACCATATTATGAAAAAGACACTTTAAAAATAAAATGTTCTATTTATCAAATTAATGATGATAAAGATGGATATGAAAATAAAAAATTAATATTTATTAGTAATGATATTGGTTTAACATGGAATTTGGAATAGTATTAAAAGGATTGCAATGGTGAGGTAGCATATGAAAAAGATAAGTAATGAAAAATTAGAAATAATTATTAGAATAAGAGCAATTGTGGTTTCAATATTTGCAATTATGATTTTAAGTTGGGCTTATGGTCGAAATAATAATGTTGGGAAAATAATAATTCTTCCGTTTCTTATTTGTTCGGTAGCAGCACTAGGAGAGCATACTTTTAGTTTATTACATCAGCAAAAGTTATCTTTTGTTTGTCAAATTATTTTTCGTATTAGTATTATTCTTTATGCCTATGGCTTGTTATTTTATGTTTTATATTACAGTATTGCACATCGAAGTTATTCATTGATTATAGGTGTAGTTATCTTTTTGTTTTTTATTACACGTTCGTTAGGAAAAAGAAAAAAATCAAGATAAAATATTTTTTAAATATCTTAAATTAGTAATTAACAAAATTAAATTCATGATATAATTAAAATAGAAGGTGAGGATGAATACAAATGAAAAAAAATATTAAAGTAACTGAGGCCATTTTTCCTATGCCCGTTTTGATGATTGCTACTTATAATGAAGATGGAAGTATTGATGTTATGAACGCCGCATGGGGTACAATGCTAGAACGCGATCAAGTTTTATTAAATTTATCACCATCTCATAAAACAGTACAGAATATAAAAACAAGAAAGGCTTTTACCGTTAGTATTGCTGATGCTAAACACGTTATAGAAGCTGATTATTTTGGCGTTGTATCTGCTCATAATACACCAAATAAATTTGAAAATAGTGGTCTTACATCAACTAAATCATTGTTAGTAGATGCACCAATTATTAATGAATTTCCTATTTGTATGGAATGTGAATTTATTAATTGCCAAGATGGTGATTTAGGTTATGGTGTTATTGGCAAGGTTGTAAATGTATCAGTTGAGGAACAAGTCATGAGTGATGGTAATATAAATATAGAAAAATTAGAAGCTATTGCTTTTGATCCATATACCCATGGATATTACAAAGTAACCGAACGTGTTGGGGAAGCTTTTAAAGCTGGTTTCAATTTAAAAAATCATTAACATAAATGTTTTTATTTAAAAGAGAGGATTATTATGAACAAAAAAATTGCTAAAAAATATTATTTAATAGGTGGTATCTTAATTATAATGATATTAGGATTAGGTATTTTTAGTTTAATTATGTATATGAAGTATGAACGTTTAGAAGATAAATATGATGATATGGATTATGAATATTTTGATCATTCTCTAAATAATAATGATTATCCTTCAATAAATGATGATATTAATTCTAATAATAAATACATTTCCCAAGAAGAAGCCTTAAATATCGTATTAAATAATTTAAATATATCTAGAAATGATATCTATGATCTAGATATTGAATTAGAATATAAAGCAAGATATGGTGATGTTGTATATGAAGTTAGTTTTGATTTAGGACAATATGAATATGAGTATTATTTAAAGGCAACTACTGGTGCAATTCTTGATTCACTTAGATCACGAGATTAATAATTAAAAGTTTTAATCTCTTTTTTTAATAAAATTTTTATAGATATTTTGCGTTATTAATTATGATTTTAAGTTTTTTAGGATTATAAAGGAGGAAATAAAGAATGAGTTATCGTAAAGAACTAAAAGCTTTTAAAGAATTTAAAAAAAATTATCATTTTAATCAATTAGAACTAATATATGAAAATGATAAAATTTATTGTGAGCAACTTTTAGTAAAAGATGAATCTGGTTATATTGGTATAAGTGAAAAATGGATAAATGTTGGCTACAATATAAGTGGTACATATCCCAAATTATTATCTAATTTATTCCCATATAAATTTAAGTTTCAAGGATATTACCTTAATTCTTTGGAATCTTTTTTTCAAGCTATCAAATTTAAGGAAACTAAATTGCAAAAGAAAATATTTAAATATAGTGGTAAAGAGGCATTAGTATTAAAAGAAGCTACAAATTTTGATTGGTCGATAGAAGGTTATATTTATTTCAAAGGCAAAAAAATAAAACGAACTTCACAAGAGTATGATGATTTAATTGATAAGTTATATATAAGTGCTATTCAAAATTCTTTTTATCGTAATGTAATTAAGAAGTGTCCTTTGCCAATTATTCATGTACTAGGTAAAACAAATAAAAATGAAACCGTTTTTACTAGATATGAGTTTGAATATATGTTGAATTGTTTACATGCTTTTTTAAATCGTTAAAGTAATCACGGTTGCTAAAAGTTTTGGTAAAATGATATAATGTTGTAGGTGAAGTAATTATGAAAATCAAAGCTTTAGGTCAAGTTTTTACACCAAAACATATTGTATGTAATATCTTAGATCTTTGCAATTATAAAGATGATGTTATTTTAAAAAAACATATTATTGATAATAGTTGTGGTAATGGAGCTTTTCTTTTAGAAATTGTTACTCGATATATAGAAGCTTTTCAAAATAAATATCATTCCTTAAATGGTATTAATATAGATTTAGAGACATATATTCATGGTATTGAATTGGATCAAGCAATTTACGAGGAATGCCTTGTTAATTTAAATAAACTTTTAGAAGAACATCATATTTTCGGTGTTAATTGGGATATTCTCAATAAAGATGCTTTGAAAACATTTAAGTTTAACGGGAAGATGGATTATGTCGTTGGCAATCCTCCTTATGTTAGAGTTCATAATTTAGAAAAGCAGTACAAAAAAGTTAAAGAAAAAACATTTACTAGTAAAGGCATGACCGATTTATTTATTGCTTTTTTTGAAATCGGTATTTGTATGCTCAATAATAGTGGTATTTTATGTTATATTACTCCTAATTCATTTTATAATAGTGTGGCTGGAAGTAAATTACGTGAATATCTTTTTAATCATAAAAATTTAGAATTATTAGTTGATTTAGGACATTATCAACCATTTAATGTAACTACTTATACTACCATAAGTAAAATTGTTAATAACCATTCTTTCAATGAATGTCAATATTATCAATATGATTCTGCCAATTTAAAACCGCGTTTTATATCTTCAATACCATATCAAGATTTATTTATAGACGATAAAATTGTGTTGAGTAACAATAATGCGTGCATCAAAGATATATTAAATTATAAGGTAAGTAATAATCCTAAGATAATGATTAAAAATGCTTTTGCCACTTTATGTGATAATGTTTTTATTCAAGATGAGTTCCCCTTTCAAAACAATATAATAAATGTTATAAAAGCATCTACTTCTTCATTAAAAAAATGTATTTATCCCTATGATATTAATGGTAATTTAATTCCTTTTACGAAGTTAGATGTAGATGTTCAAAGATATTTGCTAAAAAACAAAAAAAAATTAAATAAAAGAAATTTAGAAAATAAAAATAATTGGTATGCTTTTGGAAGAAGTCAAGCTATTAAAGATGTTAATAAAAGAAAATTAGCAATTAATACGACAATTAAAGATATAGAATCTATTAAATTAAATGAAGTCAAAGAAAAAGAAGGAGTTTATAGTGGGTTGTATATTTTAACCGATCTTCCTTTTGAACTGATTAAGGAAAAAATATGTAGTGATAATTTCATAGAATATTTGCAAGTTCTAAATAAATGTAAAAGCGGTGGTTATTATACATATTCTTCCAAAGATTTATCTAAATATTTAAATTATTATTTTGAAGGTGATTATAATGAATGATCAAGAGTTTTTAGAAGTTATAAAGAAATCATTTGATACATATATAAGAACACATCCTAGAAGTAATGAAAAATTAAAAATACTTCATGGAAAGATAGCTGACGATATAAAAAGTCGTTTAAATGATGGGTACATTATCAATTCTTTGAATGAAATTAATGGTAAAGAAAAGACCATTAAGGGTATTTACATGGATAAAAAAGTTGATATTGCAATTGAAAAGGATCATAAAATTTTAGGTATTATCGCTATTAAGTTTATTATGAGTAATTATAAGCAAAACTCTAATAACTATTTTGAAAGTATGATAGGGGAAACAGTCAATCTTAAAGCAATGGGTATACCTCATTATCATATTGTTATTATTCCATCAAGGGTACCTTACTTTAAAACAAAAGGAGATATATCTAAGTATGAAGAAATAGATAAAGGTCATTTAACAAAATATATAAATTTATCTAATGATAATAGTAATAATATTTATGTACCAGATAAATCATTATTGTTTTTAGTAGATATTGATCAACCTCTTAAAGCAAAAAATAAGGAAGAATATATTACTCACTTTATAAAACATCCTCATCATCAAGTAAAAAAATGTAGTGATAATTATGTTTGTGGTGATAGTGTTATTTATAATGATTATAATAAATTTATAGAGTTTGTTTGCAAAAAAGTTAAAGAAAATAGTTAATTGATGTCAATGTTATTGTATATTAAGAATTAATATTTATGTTTTTTAATTAATTCTTTCATTAAGATTCTTTTTCGTGATATACTGGTTATAGTATTAAAGAAGTATAAATAAAATATGGAGATATTTAGTTCGCTTTGAAAAATTTTATGGTATAAATGATATGGAAAGGTATGGGACTTACTATGAATGAAGCAAGATATAGTATTTTGGAACGATATGGTGAAAATTATACGGAAAAAGAATATATAACTAATCCTGCCATAGGTAGAGATGAACAAATAAAGGAGCTAATATTAATTCTTTTAACGCCTGAGAAATCAGCTATTTTAATTGGTAAGCCTGGTATTGGTAAAACAGCTATTGTAGAAGGACTTGCTTATGCTATTCAACAAGGTAATGTTCCTGATGCATTAAAAGGGTATACGGTTATTAATATTAAAACAGCATCATTATTGGGGACAATGCCTGATGGTGAAAGTAAAGTTCAAGTCATGATAGAAGAATTAAAACAAAAAGAAAAAATTATTTTATTTATTGATGAAATTCATATGTTAATTGGTGCAACAGATGAATCATCATTAGACTTTGCGAATATTTTTAAAGAGGGGTTAGGACGTGGTAGTATCAAGGTTATTGGAGCTACTACTACTGAGGAATATGAACGTTATATTTTGCGTGATAAGGCGTTTACAAGGCGTTTTCAAAAGGTTGATGTTCCAGAACCAACAAGAGAAGAAACCATTGCTATTTTGATGGGGACATTACCTAAAATAGAAAAAACAACTGGGGCTAAAATGAAATATACTGATTGGATAAAACAACAGATAATGGCTTTTTTTGTTGATTTAACTAGTGAATATAAAAGAGTATATGAGATAGGATCAAGGTATCCTGATATAGCTTTAACATTATTACGTCAAGCTTTCTCTCATGCTATTTTTGATAACCGTAAGGAAGTAAATATTTTTGATGTGGAAGATGCTATTTTAAATACTAAAAATGTTTATCCTGACGTTATAAAAAAAGATATGCCTACTTTTTATAAGACTTTTAAAGATATCATTAATGAAGAAAAGGCTTTATTAAAGACAGGTACAACGGATATAACTACTGCAAATAGTCCTATAACAGAACCTATTTATAGTGATGATGTTAATAATGATGTGGATTCATCGCCATCTGATGTTATAGAACAACTAGATGTAGATGTTACTAATAATGACGAGGCAGATATTTTATCGAGAGATTCTTTAACGATGCCTACTCGTAAAACTTCTACTAATAGTAGTGTAGTTTCAAATAATAGTAATAGTGATGATGATATTGAATATTTATAAATGATTCGCGATATAATTAATTATTGAAGATCATTAGATCTTTAATATTAATTATATCGTTATTAATTTTAGGAGTGCGAATAAATTTTATGTGTGGAATAATAGGTTATATAGGTAAAAAATGTAATTTAAAGGAAATACTAATTAATGATCTTAAAACATTAGAGTATCGTGGATATGATTCAGCTGGTATAGCAATATATGATGGAAAGATGAATATCGCTAAATCCGAAGGTAAGATTGCCTGTTTAGAAAAAAAATTAAAAAATATTTCCATAGGTGATAGTACATTAGGAATTGCGCATACGCGTTGGGCTACCCATGGTGAAGCTAACGATATTAATTCTCATCCACATCGTCAAGGTATTGTTACATTAGTACATAACGGAATAATTGAAAATTATAAAGAATTAAAAGATGATCTATTAAAGAAAGGATATACATTTGAGTCAAATACGGATAGTGAAATAATAAGTGCTCTATTGGATTGGATTAAAACTTTTGAAAGTGATAATATAAAAGCAATTAGGAAATTAATTGATTTAATAAAGGGATCTTATGCTTTGGGAATTATTATTGATAATGATTATGATCATTTATATGCAGTTAAAAAGGATAGTCCTTTGGTAGTAGGAATAGGGAATAATTGTAATTTAATAGCATCAGATGTAGCGGCTTTAATCGGACATACTAAAAGATATATATTGATAGATGATTACGAGATTGTTAAATTAAGTAAAAAGGAAGTTTTAATTTATGATTTAGATCTGGCTTTGGTTAAAAAAGAAATACATTCTATATCTTGGAATATAAACGAAACTAACAAAAATGGTTATAGTCATTTTATGCTTAAAGAGATTCATGATGAACCACAAGTTTTAAAAGATACTATTTATGAATATTGTCAAGATATTAATAGTTTAGTTGCCAAAATGCCTGATTTTACTAAATATTCGCATATACATATTTGTGGCTGTGGCAGTGCTATGCATGCTGGATTAGTAGGTAAAGCTTTAATAGAAGGGTATGCTCATATTCCTGTTAATGTTGAATTAGCTAGTGAATATCGATATAAACGTAATTTTTATGATGATAAAACATTGATAATTTTTATTTCTCAATCGGGGGAAACAGCTGATACCCTAGCAGCCTTACGAAAAGTTAACGAAAATAAAGCTGATACTTTAGCTATTGTTAATGTCAAAGGTTCAAGCTTATCGCGAGAAGCCAAAAATGTTTTATATATTAAAGCAGGTGTAGAAATTGCGGTTGCTACTACTAAGGCTTATTTATTACAAGTTGCTATGCTTAGTTTAATTGCTATTAATTTATCCTTTATTAATAATCAAATAAATGAAGAAGAAGCTAATAATTTATTAAAAGAGTTTAAGAGCTTACCTGTTTTAGTTCAGCAAATTATTGATAAAAGAAATGATTATATTGACATTGCGAAACATTTGCAGAAAGCGAAAGATACTTTTTTCTTAGGAAGAGGTATAGATTATGCTTTGTCTATGGAAGGTAGCTTAAAATTAAAAGAAATTTCATATATTCATAGTGAGGCATATCCAGCTGGTGAATTAAAACATGGAACCATTTCATTAATTGAAGATAAAACTAACGTCATTGGAATTATTAGTGATGAAGATTTAGCTGATAAAACATTAAGTAATATAAAAGAAACCGTATCTCGTGGTGCTGAAATTACTTTATTAATAACGGAAAATTTAGATCGTGATTTCGATTTTGCTTGTCATAAAATTGTCATTAAAAGAACAAATAAATTCTTACAACCTCTATTAATTGTTGTACCACTACAATTAATAGCATTTGAAGTAGCTAAACTTAAAGGTTGCGATATTGATAAACCACGAAATCTGGCTAAGTCAGTAACAGTTGAATAAAAAAAAAGAGGACTAATTTTGGT
>CANRAE010000033.1 GCA_947628525.1 uncultured Bacilli bacterium | reverse complement strand
GTTTTTAAATTTAGCATAAATATTTCTCCTCCTTTGTAAAAGCAATATATCATGTTTATTTTTAAAAGAAAAATCACCATTTTTCTATTTTAAAGGCATTAAAAAAGAACAAATCTAATTATTACTTTTAACCTTTTTTAAATTTGTTCTTTTATTATCTTATCAATCTCTAATTTTATATAAATTTTATTTTTTTTCTTATTACACTTTTTTACAAATTATTTTGTAAATAATTTATGAGTATTTTTACTTGGCATCATTATTTGAACATTAGAAACAACCGTTATTTTATACTCCGATGTTCCTCCTTCTAATTTTTCACCATCAACACACCAAGTTACATCTTTCTTTTTATTACAATCCTTGATCTTAGCTATATCATTAATCAATAAAAACTACAACATTTATTTTGCATTAATATTTTTCTTTTATAATGTTTTTACTACAATAATAAGTAATTAAGAAATATCCACCATAGATAATAACAATGAATATAGCTGTGGCAATAATTGATGGTAATAACTCTTCTGTTCCAAATACTTCTAGTATTTTAACAGCAAACATTATCCCAAATATAGAGTGAATCAAAGCAAAGATCAAAGGTAACATAAAGAATATCGCAATTTGTCTAAATAGTGCTTTATTAATTAATTTTTCATCAGTACCTATTTTTCTTAACATTTTAAATCTTTCTTTATTATCACTACTTTCAGATAATTCTTTTAAACCTAAAATTGCTGCACTACTAATTAAGAAAATTACTCCTAAATAAAGGCCAATAAATGTAACCATTGCTGATAATCCTATTGTTGCTTCCTTAATAGCAAGTTTAGTTGAGCCACTTGGAAGTAAATAAGCGCTAGCTTTGGGATCTTTATCTAGCTTATTTATATTATTTTCTATTTCCATTATTTTTTCTCTATTTGTTGTTTTATAGTTACCAATTAAATGGTTTTGAATTAAATATTCTTCATCTATAATATTATCAGCTACTAAAATTATACCGGTGTTAATATGTTGACTAGACATTTCTAAAAAGCCATCTTGACATTCATCATATTTAGGTTTTAAAGTATGACCAAATAAATTAATAACCTCTTTATTTTTAAGAGCAATATTTCTAACATTAACCATGGATTTAAAATCAGCAACAATAATATATTCATCATCATTTAAAGAATATTCCCCAGTTCCATACAATTTAGCTACTTTATTATAATCACTAATTTTTATAATAGTTTCCATTGTATCATAAGCTAAAAAAGGAAAATTAGTCCTAATACTATCTAATTTTGATCCTAAAGTATGATTCATAGTTAAATCACTTGTTGCATAAGTATTAACTTCAATATAATCTTTAAAATAAGAAGTTATATCCAAATTAAATAATGCAAACATTTCTTTGGCAGTATAATGGGAGTTTTTAATTTGAGAATCATTATATCCATAACTTCGATAATAATCATAATATTTATCCATATTCATATTTTGAGTAAACATCGCATCTACTGGTGCCAGTTCTCTAATATTTGCATTCATCGAATTTTTTATAGTAAGACAAGAAGATAATAAACATATAGTTACAAATAACATTAAACAAATAATAGTTGCTCCCACTACAGTTGTATTAATTTTACTAGAAAATTGTCTTATGGTAAAACTATTTAATTCTTTATAATAAAACTTTTTTATACTCATTGCTATTCTTAAAATTAATCCTGATAAAGACCAAAATATTAGATATGTAGATATTACACCCATGATAATTGGTTTTAATATGTCCGTAACTTCTTGTAAACTTAAAAATTCTACTGTTACCATGTGATATGCTTTACCAAGAACAATAGATGCTACAACAAAAACTAAAATACAAAGATATGGATTTTTTAATTTTATTTCTTCACTTTTTTTAGCACTATTTAATAGATCAATTAACTTACATTTACTAACACTTATTGTATTAAAAGCCATAACAAATAAATACATAATACTAAAATAAATAATAGTTTTAAGACAAGCTGATGTTGAAAATACAAAAGCAAATTGGGTAAGATTAGCTTCAAACATATTAGCAACCACTAAACTCATAAGCTGTGATAATAATATTCCTAGTCCCAATCCCACTAAAAGGGAAATAACACCAATAAAAAGCGTTTCAAAAAACAATATTAATGATATTTTTCTTTTACTCATACCAAGAGTTAGATAAATACCAAATTCTTTATTTCGTCTTTTCATTAAAAAGCGTGATGCATAAATAATTAAAAAACCTAATATAAAGGAAACAAAAACACTAACACTAGAAAGCATCATCATCATAAGATCAATTAATTCTTGTGTTGATGATGAAACATTCATCATAACGGTTTGACTATCAAGGGCATTAAAAACATAGAATATTGCTACACCAAGAATAAGAGTAAAAAAGTAGATGGCATAGTCTTTAATACTTTTCTTGATGTTTTTGATGGATAACTTACAAAGCATCATTTAAATCGCCACCAAGCAAAGTTACAACATCAATAATCTTATCAAAAAATTCTTTACGAGAGCACTCACCTTTATGAATCTCTTTAAAAATTTTACCATCTTTGATAAAGATTACCCTTCTAGCATAACTAGCTGTAAAAGCATCATGTGTTACCATTAAAATAGTAGCTCCTAATGCATCTAAATAATTAAATTTTTCTAATAGCATTTTAGATGATTTAGAATCTAAGGCCCCCGTTGGTTCATCCGCTAGTATTAATTTGGGATCAGTAACAATTGCCCGAGCAGAAGCTACTCTTTGTTTCTCTCCTCCTGACATTTGATATGGATATTTATTTAACACATCACAAATATCAAGTTCTTCACTAACTTTCTTAATTTTTGTTGCAATTTCTTTAACATTTGCATTTTGTATAGATAAAGCAAGAGCAATATTTTCATAAGCTGTCAAAGTATCCAATAAATTAAAATCTTGAAAAATGAATCCTAATTCTTCTCTTCTAAATTTATTAAGTTCGTTACCTTTTAGTTTAGTAATATCAACTCCTCCAACAAAGATATGTCCACTTGTTACTTTATCAATTGTTGATATACAATTTAAAAGAGTTGTTTTACCACTACCTGATGCTCCCATAATAGCAACAAATTCACCTTTTTCTACTTCAAAAGATAAATTATCAATTGCTTTCGTTAAAGATGAACGACTACCATAGTATTTTTCTATTTTTTGAACTTTTAAAATATTTTCCATATATTTTCTCCTTTCGTAAACATAATAATATAAAAAAACTATTTTGTCGCATCTTTAACATTACAACAACATTACAATTTTGTAAGATTATTTTACAACATCATAATATTTATTTTTGGCAAATGTTATATAAACTTTTGTATATTCATTATAAATAGACTCTATATCTATTTTATGTCCTAATTTCTTACACATATTTTTAGCAATATATAACCCCATTCCTGTTGATTGATTAGTATTTCTGCCATTTTCACCTGTAAATGATTTATCAAATACTTGTTTTAAATCAGAATTTTTAATGCCTATTCCATTATCTTCAACAATTAAAATAGTTTTGTCTTCTTCATCTTGAACAAATATTTTTATATAAGATTTATCACTATTTTTTTTATATTTAATGCTATTATTAACTATTTGTCCTAAAATAAATTCTAACCATTTAGAATCTGTTAATACTTTATAAGAAGTATTTTCTACTATGTAATCTATTTTATTTTCAAGTATTTCATCCATATTTTTAAGACCTACATTTTTAATAACCAAGGATAGATCTACTTCTTTTATTAAATAATCTTTTTCAGCATTTTCTGATCTAGCATAATAAAGAACTTGATCTACGTAATCTTCTAATCTTTTTAATTGTAGTTTTATTTTTTGATCAAATTGATCTTTATGATTATTACTTATTAAAACCAAAGTAGAAAGAGGTATTTTAACTTCATGAATCCACATCTCAATATATTCTTTAAAGTCTTGTAAATGATCTTCGATTAATTTTACATTTTCATTCATTGATTTATTAATTTCATATAATGCCGACACAAGTAATTCTCCTTCATAAAATTCTGGTTTTGATAAAGTTTCTAATACTAAATAGCTTTTATCAAGGGAATCTATATTGGCAAGTAAATCATTGTAAAACTTTCTTTTTCTAAAATATGGTATTAAGAAAATAAGTAAAAGACAAATAATATATATAAATGATGAAGATATAATAACTTGTTTATTTACTTTAAATGCTAAAAATATCAGTAAATTAATAATATAGCAAATGATAAATACCAATATTTTATATAAATTATCTTTAAAATATGCTCTTATTTTCATAATAAAATATACCCTAATCCTTTTCTTGTTTCTATCATATCAACATAACCTATTTCTTTTAATTTATTTCGGAGGCGACTAATATTAACAGTTAAAGCATTTTCGTTTACATATTCGGCATTATCCCAAAGAGCTGTCATAAGTTCTTCACGAGTTACGATTTTATTTTGATGATTTAATAAATAAGAAAAAATAATCATTTCATTTTTGGTTAGTTCTATTTCCCAATTATCTTTTTTTATTATTCCTTTTTGGAAATCAAATTTTAAGTCTTTATAAATTAGTTCATTGCCATTGGTATGGTAATTGGTTTTAGTTCTTTTTAACACTGCTCCTATTCTTAAAAGTAAAATATTAGGATTATATGGCTTAGTAATATAATCATCTGCTCCATAAGAAATAGATAAAGCTTCATCGGTTTCGCGATTAATACTTGTTACCATAATAACGGGAACGTTAGACTCTTTTCTTAAATTTTGTAATAAGGATTCTCCATTAATAGTTGGCATATTAATATCCAGTAAAATGAGATCAAAAGATGCTTTTAATATTTCATTTAAAGCATTATTTAAATTAGTTAAAATAACTGCCTCATAACCATTATTTTGTAATAATTGTTGTAATTCATAAGCAATTATTTGATCATCTTCAATAATCATGATTTTTTCCATATTTCTTCACCACTTATATTATACCATTGAACAAAAGCACTAAACCTTACATTTTTGTAAGAAATCCTTTTTATAAAATATGATAAGTAAAAAGACAATATTGCTAATCAGTAATATTGTCTTCATTTATCAAAGTTTGTTTAGTCATATATATGGGTGTTTGTCCATCATCTTTTTGTAATTGATGGGAATCTGTTCTAATATAACTACTTCCTATTTTCTCATGAATATATGGGATAATATCTGGATCATAGTTACAAATCGTATTTAGAGAGAAAACATGCCAATTATCTGGATCTTCTAAATAGATGTCATCTTCATCACCTTTAAAAAAGCGCCAACCACTATCAGGATTATTTGGTGAAGGTACTTCGCGGTACATATAACCTACTTTCCAACCATCTTTGGTGATTTTATTAGATGCCATGCATCCTTCACCAGTATCATCATCCCATTCAATTAATTGTTCTACTTTAATATTAATAAAATCTTTATTTTTTGTCTCCACTGTACCTCCTATTAATCATTTATATCAATAGTAAGTCCTAATTCATCTAGCTGTTCTTTAACAACCCTACTTGGAGATGCACACATTAAGTCAGTAGCAGATGCGGTTTTAGGGAAAGCAATAACATCGCGGATATTTTCCGTTTTAGCGAGCAACATCGTTAAACGATCTAACCCTAAGGCAAATCCTCCATGAGGTGGACAACCATATTTTAAAGCTTCTACAAAGAAACCAAATTTTTCTTCGATATCTTCATTAGTTAATTCTAAGGCTTTAAACATAGTCTCTTGTATTTTTTCATCATGGATACGAATAGAACCACCACCAGCTTCATAACCATTAATAACAATATCGTAGGCTTTACTATAACAATGAGCTTTATCGGTAAGTAATTTATCAACATCACTATCTTTAGGAGCAGTAAATGGATGATGACAAGCCAAGAATCGTCCTTCTTCTTCACTCCATTCAAAACTTGGAAAATCGACTACCCAAAGTAATTGATAATCATCTTTATCAATTAACCCTAATTCTTTTCCCAATTTACACCTTAATGCCCCTAATGATGTTTTAACAATTTTACGTTCACCACTAATAATTAGCACTAAATCATTCATCTCTACCTCTAATTTTGTTCTAATATCATCAAGCTCTTGTTCACTAAGCACCTTAACAATAGAACCTGTTACTTCTTCTTGATATTTGATATAAGCTAGGCCACTAGCTTTATACGTTTTAACATAATCAGTTAATTTATCTAAATCTTTACGTGAATAATTACTAGCAGCATTTTTTACGACAATAGCATTGATAATACCATCATTAGCTAAAACATTTTGAAAAATGGTAAAATTAGTCTTTTTTAAGCACTCCGTAATATCCTTAATAGTCATATCAAACCTTAAATCTGGTTTATCCGATCCATATTTTTCCATAGCTTCATCATAAGTCATACGTCTTAATGGTAACTTAATATCAATACCTTTAACTTCCTTAAAGATACTTGCAACTAATCTTTCACCTATATCCATAACGTCATCTTCATTAACAAAAGACATCTCAACATCTATTTGCGTAAATTCTGGTTGTCGATCAGCTCTTAAATCTTCATCACGAAAACATTTAGCAATTTGATAATATCTTTCAAATCCCGATACCATAAGTAATTGCTTAAATAATTGTGGAGATTGTGGTAAGGCATAAAATTTACCTTTATTAACACGACTAGGTACCAAATAATCCCTAGCTCCTTCTGGGGTTGATTTACATAATATAGGTGTCTCTACTTCCAAAAAATCCAAATTATTTAAAAATTTTCTAGTAGCAAATGTAATAGCATTTCTTAATACAAAATTGTTTTTAAGTACTTCTCTTCTTAAATCTAAATAACGATATTTTAATCTTGTATCTTCAAGCGCCGTAGTATCATCACTTATAATAAATGGTATTTCCTTAGAAGTATTAATAAGTTCTAGTTTTTGAACATCAACTTCTATTTCACCAGTAGCTAAATGGGGATTTTTGCTTTCTCTTTCGACTATTTTGCCAAATACTTTAATAACATACTCATTTCTTAATTCACTTGCTAATTGATAATATTCATTTTCAGGTCTTACTACCACCTGCATAATTCCTACTCTATTTCTTAAATCAATGAATATTAAGCCCCCTAAATTTCTTACTTTGGCTACCCATCCATATAAAGTTACTTCTTCATTAATATTTTTGATAGTATAATTTTTATATTTTTCCATAATGTCCTTCTTTCTAAGTACCAATAACATTTTAATATAATTAATATTAATCTACTTTCTAACTTATTTTAAAATGATTTTATAGCTTTGTCAATTTTTTAACTTCAATATCAAAAACATTTAAATATTCTTATTTGCATTGCTTAAAAAATTATTAAATTGAACTATTTAATTAGTTATTAATAATTAATCATTTCATAAAATAACAAGAGCATCATATTTTTAAATAGGTGAAGCTAATGAAAGATACGTTAATTCTAATATTAAAGGGTTTTATTATAGGTATAGGTAAAATAATTCCTGGGGTCTCTGGTGGTATGATCGCTATCACATTAAATGTTTATGATCAGGGAATCCAAGCTATTAGTGATTTTTTTAAAGATATAAAAAAACATTTTGTTTTTCTAACAACACTAGGTTTAGGTATTATTTTAGCTATTCTTACGACTAGTAAATTAATTGATTATAGCCTCAATCATTTTTTCTTACCTACTTTATTGTTATTTATTGGTTTGATTTTAGGAGGACTACCATCCATTATTCATGAAGTTAAAGACGATTATAGCCTTAAAAATATCTTTATTTTATTAATTCCGATAATAATTATTATTACTCTATCACTAGCAACCAATTATTTAAATAGCGCTACCCCTAGTAATCCTAATTTTTTCATATTAATTATTCTAGGAATAATTGATGCTGTTACGATGATTATCCCAGGTATTAGTGGTACAGCTATATTAATGATGTTAGGTTACTATGATATGATTATTACATCTTTTAGTACTTTTACCAATTGGCAACTTTTTTATAGCAATATATCAATTCTTGTACCATTCATCTTAGGAATAATAATAGGAGTCATTTTACTAGCTAAAATTATTAACTATGTTCTTAATAAATATCATGTTAGTTGTTACTATGCCATAATAGGCTTTTCTATTTCTTCTATTTTAGTATTAATCAAAACGGCTTACAATAATAGTTATAATTATTGGGAATTATTAATAGGTTTTTTATTATTAATAATTGGTTATTGTCTTAGTCGTAAATTAGATAATATTAATTAATACCTAATCATAAATACATTTCCAATATTTTTTCATGATTATTTACTTTTACTATAATTGATCAAGGTCTTTTTCAAGACGACGATCTTTTTTATGAATAATTATTTTAATAATTATGAATATTCCTATTAGAAAAGCACATATTAACGCTATCATCAATAAAAATTTTTTACTTATTTGAAAATTAAATGACTTTTTATTTTGGTCTTCTTTTGTTAATGTATCACTTTTTACTTTGGCTTTAATGACATAAATGCTTTGATTACCAGCTTCACTAGTTACTTCTATAGATACGCGATAATCATTAGCTTTTAAATCATCGTTACCAATTATTTTATAGGTTGCCCTACTATCTTCGGGTACAACTTTAATATTTAAACTATTAACATCTTTGGCTATTTCTAGATCATAAAACTTTTTCTCCGTTTTAAAATCAAGGGTATATCCTTCTATTTCAATGCTTTTTAAATTTTTATTATTAGATTTAGTAGTGTTAGTGCTAGAATTTTGGTTATTATCTACGCCTTTATTAGAATCATCTTTATTAGAAGGAGTGCTTACTGAATTTTGCTGGGAATTATTATTAGTATTATTATTTTTAATACTAATTACTTGTGATTCATTAGCAGTAGTAGTTATTAAGTTAGCTTTTTTTATTAGTTCTTCTTCGGTATAATCAATATTACTATCCAACATATCAAATAAACCAACAGCTACATCTTTAATAGTAAAAGTTACTACTTTACTTTCCTTAGTCATTGTTTTTAGATGTACTGTAACACTATAATTACCACAGTATAATATACCATCAGCACAAGTATTACTATTTGTTTTACCATTTATAACACTAGTTCCCACAAAAGTAGCATTAGCACTATCAAATTGATATTTAGTATCCCAAGCTTCTCCTACTACATTAGTAATAATAAAATCATTAGGATTGAAAACCAATTCATATACAACAAGAGCTATACCTTGACTATTAGGATCATTTTTGTCAATACCCGCTACATTTACATTAATTGTTAAAGCAAATTCACTATCGGTAGTAATAGTATTAGGTGATGATATACTAACACTAGATATCGAAGATGCTAAAACTGGTAAAGGTATTAATAATAACAATAAGAAAAGGAAAAGAAAAATATTTTTTGACATCTATAATCACCTCATAATCTTTATATATTTTTATTAAGATTATTTATTTCCTTTTGTCTTTATAAATGGCTAATATATCTTTAAAACTCATTTTAGTACCGTAATTTAAGATTGCACTAGAATATATTTTTATAGTAATTTTAGCAATAACGACAATAGTAATTATTAGTATTGCTATCGATAATAAAACAGTAGTTGGACTAGCTAATCCCATCATTACTCTAAATGGCATACAAAATGGTGAAGATAATGGGAATAATGATGCGAATTGATTAAGATTACTAGTAGGATTCATCATGGTAAAATATGATAAATAAAATCCTACCATTGATAAAATGGCAACAGGGGCATTAGCTTGTTGAATATCTTCTGGTTTACTAACTGTTGATCCGGTTAAAGCATATAAGAAAGCATAAGTACCATATCCTAAGATAAAATAGATAATAGTAATAATACCAAGATAAATATTAAGATTAGACATATCTAAAACTTGATTTAATAACACTGGATCAATAAATGTTTTAGCACTTATATAGGCTGTTAAAACAATTAATATTAATTGTACTAATCCTACTAAACCTATTCCTAATGTTTTACCAATAACTATATTTCTAGGACTAGTCGAAGTAACTAATGTTTCAATTATTTTAGATGTTTTCTCAGTAGTTATGGAACTAGATACTTGATAAGCACAAAAGTATATAGCATAAAATAATACGATCGATATTAACATAATAACAAAGACATCGCCCTCTGCTTCTTCATCTGATACTTGTTCTAGTTCGGTTAGAAAATTAGGAGTAATCGCCTCAATTTGTTCTTCTGTTAAACCTAATTTATTAATTTGAATATTAGTATATAAAGAATTAAGACTATTCATTATATCTTCTGGAACGACTGTGGTCATATCAACTGTATCTACTACATAAGTCATTTTAATATCATTATTTTCCTTAGTAATGATAATTGCTGAATCAATATCATTATTTTCTATTTTTTCTTTAATTTGTTCATAATTATTATTTTCAATAATCAAATCATAACCTAAATCACTACTTTTTAACGTTTCCAAATTGCCTTCAAAAATATTATCCTGGTCAGTAATTAAAATTTGTTCATTAATTCCGTTACTTTCAAAGTTAGAAATAATATTAGGAATATTAAAACCTGCTACTATTAAAACTAAAATAATAATAGTTGAGATAATAAAAGATTTCCTTTTAAGCATATCTTTCATTGTAAAAGACATGACAGTAAATATATCGTGCATATTACTCACCAACCTTCTCTATAAAAATATCATTCAAAGTAGGTTTCATTATTTCAAATTTATTAACCTTAATTTTCTTTTTAATAATATTAGCTAACAACGCATGAGCTTGTTCACTCGAATTAATTTTAATTGTATATTTATTGTCATTAGCGTGTTCCATAATTAAACCTTCTTCATCTATTAAGTCATCTATTGCTTGCTCAGTATCAATTATAACCCTATTAGCAGGATAAGTATTTTTAATATCTTTTAAATTACCTTGTAAAACAGTTTTACCTCTATTAAGAATTAATATATCGCTACAAAATTCTTCAATTGTAGCCATTTGATGAGCAGACATAATAACATATTTACCTTTTTTAACTAAATCAATAATTATATTTTTTAATATTTCCGTATTAACAGGATCTAATCCGGAAAAAGGTTCGTCTAGAACAACTAATTCTGGATCATGAATAATAGCTGTCATAAATTGTATTTTTTGTTGATTACCTTTGGATAATTTCTCAGCTGTCATTTGCAAATATTCTGTAACTTTTAACTCCTTAGCCCATTTATCGATAGCTTTACTAGCGTTTTCTTTATCCATTCCTTTTAACTGAGCGAAATACATTAATTGATCATATATCTTAATTTTAGGATACACTCCTCGTTCTTCTGGTAAATATCCAAAATTAACTCTTTTACGATCAACTTTCTCTTTATTCCATGTTATTTCACCACTATCCATTGTTATAATGCCCAAAAGCATCCTGATGGTAGTAGTTTTACCTGCTCCATTAGTTCCTAACAATCCAAAAACACCTGGTTTATCCAAAGTAAAAGATATATTATCTACTACTTTTTTATGACCATAACTTTTAGAAACATTTTTTAAAATTAAACTCATATCTACATCCTCCTATTTACAAAAATTATCTTCATAATTCATATCTATTGGTCCTATATAAATATCATTATTGATTTTGTCTACATCAATCATACTATTACAAACAATTACTGCTAAACCGTTATTAGCCATTTTCTTGTTACCCCGATATAACTTAGTGCCACCATCTTTATAAGTCTCTATATGATCAAGCTTATTTATAAGATAAGAAATACCATCACGATGATTAGACAAATAATCCTTTAATTCATATTGTTCATTATCTACCTCTATTTTAATACTATCAAGGCAATAACTATATACCGTAACATTATTATCTGTATAATACTTTTTAGCAATACCACTACAAGTATTATCAATAATGGTTTCTATTTGATAAGATTTATTTCTATTTAAAAAGCTAAAAACCCCTAAAAAAGATATTATGACAATAACCGCTATCATAATTAATATTTTTATTTTATTTTTCATTAACTTTTCACTACCCTTTCAAAGTAACACTATTATTAACTATTAAAGTACTATACATAAATAAAACATCCTGGTTATCAAACGTAATATAATCTAAGTAATTAGTACTTTTAATATATCTATTATCTATTAAAGTAATTTTTTTATAATAATTAATTAATAATGGTGTAATACTACTACCAAAAGAATCTCGAAAGATAACTAATTCACGATCGGTATTACTATTATCATTTATTATTTCAATATAACTACTCGCTCCATCTAAGTAGACTTCATAACTATCAAAACTATCTAGCTTGTCTAAATTATAAACGCTAGTTAATTCTTCATTTTCTAAGTACCATACTTTCGCATTCATTATATCATAATTAGTTAAGTAAAACAATTTTTCACTTGGAACATTAATTGATGCTTCGCCATAATAAACGCCATAAAAATTATCAAATACATTTTCTTGATAATTAACTTTATGATATTTAAAATCCATTACTTGACTCATTCTTTTTACTACCTTATCAAGCCTTTCTTCGCGCCAATGGGTATCAGTTTTATAATAATCATCTTTTTCCATTAAATCTCTAATATCAATATTCTTAATATCTAATTTATCCATTTCACGATATATATAATTATAGTCAATGGTTAAAAAATCATTGCCTTCAAGATAATAATTTTTATCAGGAATTATCATTAAGTAAACATTATTATTAGGACTTAATTTACTTTTATTAATATTTAAAATCTTTATAAAATTATTAATGGAAGCAATATTAGTAGGATATTCTTTTTTAAAGATATATCCATATTTTATATAGATATCATTATTATCTAATTTTCTTAATACTTTATAATTAAAATTAGCTTTAATACTTCGAAAAGTATCCCGTAAAGGAAAGTGATCGAGGAAATATTTATCGACTTCATTTATATATTCGCTACTAAGTTCAAAATTAGGAAAAGTTTTTAGTTTTCTTCGTTCAGTAGGACTTATTATTTCGTCTTTTAAAAGTAGTCCTAATATTGAAAAAAAGCAAATATATAAAGCGAAAATAATCGTTATAATTTTACTTTTCATAAATACCTCCTTTAAAATCTAAAATATAAAAAGGGATTAAACGATGCATCAATTAAGAATGCTGTCGATAAAGTTAATAAAACTAAATAAGTAATTGGTTCTAGAATATCTAAAATTATTTTATATTTAGAACTCTTTATTTTAGTAGTTAATACTTTAATTAATGGTGTAGCCGAAATAATAGAAATAATTAATAATACTAAGTAACTTCTAAAATAATAGTTAGTAATTTTATCAGTTAAAGGAATATTATTAAACATAAACATATTTTTTAAGCTCATAAATATCTCACTTACACTATTAGAATTAAAGATTAAAAAACTAATTACTACAATTAATAAAGTATAAATATATTTTAATACTTTGGTTTTTTCTAAATATTTACCTAGGAATAATTTTTCAATGATTAATAAAACGCCAAAATATAATCCCCATATAATAAAATTCCAACTAGCCCCGTGCCAAAAACCAGTTAAAAACCAAACAAGCAAAATATTTCTTAACCATTTTATTCTTTTTACTCTATTACCACCTAATAGAATATAAACATAATCTCTAAACCAACTAGATAGTGATATATGCCATCTACGCCAAAAGTCCGTAATAGATTTAGCTATTAAAGGATAATTAAAGTTTTCTAGGAATCTAAATCCTAAAATTAAGCCCAACCCTATCGCCATATCAGAGTAACCCGAAAAATCAAAATATATTTGTAAAGTAAAACTTATTGGTTTTAACCAACTAGATAATAAAGTAGCACTTACTAATGATTTAGAAAATTCACCTAAAACATTAGCTAATAAAACTTTTTTAGATAACCCTATAATAAATCTTTTAATTCCCTCGTAAATCTTGTCAAAAGAATGAGTACGACTAACTAATTCTTTATTAATATTGCTATATCTTACAATAGGTCCAGCAATTAATTGAGGAAACAAACATACATAAGTCATAAAAATTAAAAGATTAGGAGCACTTTTATGCTTACCTTTATATACATCGATGACGTATCCTAAAGCCTGAAAAGTAAAGAAACTAATTCCTATTGGCATAACGATATACATAAAAGGAATATTACTATGAAAAAGATTATTAATATTACTAATAAAAAAGTCAGTGTATTTAAAGATTAATAATTGTCCAATATTATATATACACGCAATAATTAAATAAAGTTTTTTATATTTACGTTTTTCTATTAATTTACTTAAAAAATAATTAATAATACATGATAGTATTAAAACAATTATATATTTAGGTTCTCCTAAAAAATAAAAGAGTAAACTAAAAACTAATAAGATAAAATTTTTCCAACTACTAGGTACTAAAAAATAGATAAGTAATAATAGTGGTAAAAAATAGTATATAAATACAATGCTAGAAAAAATCATATCGCACCTCAAAAAAAAGAAGTAATCTATTCGAAGACTCCTTTATTATTTATTATAGATTAGCAAATGCTTTGTCAATTAGATTTCTATTTTCTTCATTTTCAACCATGATTAAGATAATTAAATCCCCTTTATTTTTAACAATAACATCTTCGTCTTCTACCCAAACACAAATCCATTTACGAGGATTAACATTTTCTTTAATTGTTGCCTTAATATCTTCGATATTAGCATTATCATTAGCTCTTATTAAAACAACGGAATAAGCAACGGAACCAGTAATATGTTCTTGGGCAAGAGCTTCTTTGTAATCAATATCAGAAGTTCCTAAATAATTAGTAATATTTTCACTAGTGATAGGAATATTTTCTACTCTTGACTTCATATCATCATCTAATCCATTAGTAATTTTGGTCATTATTTCCTCTAATGAACCACTTACATTTTTTGCTTTACCACAACCAACTAAACCAAACACCATAACCCCAACTAAAACAACTAATAAAATATTCTTAAATAATTTCATAAATCCTCC
>CANRAE010000032.1 GCA_947628525.1 uncultured Bacilli bacterium | reverse complement strand
CCCATGTGGGAGCTGCCATTCTTATGCCCTTATAGGGCTCAACCAAAAACCACTAGTTAAACTAGTGGATTTTTATTATAGGAAAAAGCAAAATTTAATGATATAATGATATTAGGTAAATAATCGATGAAAGTATGTGATTATATGTATTGTATGATAGAGGTAGCCTTTGGTAATTTAGAAGAAGCTAAAAAAGTAATAAATGCGTTATTAAGTAAAAAGTTAGTTGCTAGTTGTCAGATGATTCAAAGCGATAGTAAATGGAATTGGCAACAAAAACTAGAAGAAAATAACGAATATTTAGTCTTTATGAAAACGAAAAAGAGTTTACAAGAAAAAATATATCATGTTATAAAAGAGATTCATAGTTATGAATGCTTTGAATTAGCTGTATTTGATTTAAATAGTTGTAATAAAGACTATCTAAATTGGATTGATGAAGAAACTCTGGATGAAGAAGATGATTAATTACAAAGATATATTAAATAATGAAAAATCATTAGTTATGATATTTCGGAGGTGCTAAATGTATACTAAAGAGGAAGAAATTATTCATTTTTTGTTTATTGCCTTTAATGATTTAAAACGAAAAAAAGAAGATATTAATCTAGTATTTCATAGTATTATGGTTGGTATTATGCTGAAAAATATCTCCTGTGATGAAGATACCGTTTATATAGGATATCTTCATGATGTAATTGAAGATACGAAATATACATATAATGACATATTAAATAAATTTGGAAAAACGATTGCTGATGGCGTATGTATTTTATCTGAAGATCAGACTATTAAAGATTATGTGGAAAGAAAAGCAAATTTGATTTTAAAATTGAGAAATGCAGATGAAAATATTTTATTAGTAGAGATTGCTGATAAATTACAAAATTTAATTTCTGATTATGATTTGTATTTAAAGAATGGCAAAAATGCATTAATTACCGAAGCGGATAATTATGATAATTTAAAATGGTATTATTTAGAATTACAAAAGATTTTTAATGAAAAAATATCTAACAATGTATTATTAGATAGATTTAATAAAATGATAACAGAGTATTTTTGTGAGGAATAAATTTTTAAATAGAAGTAATTATGTTTTTATTAGCACAAATTTTGAGTGGAATTGCCTTAATTATTTTAGTTATTAGTTTTCAAAAAAATAAAAGAAATCAGTACTTAGATATCAAGTGTTTTCAAGTATATTTCTGGATTTAAATAGTTGTAATAAATACTATCTAAATTGGATTTGCGAAGAAAGAAAGGTTGATGCAAATGATTAGTTACAAAGATATATTAGATGATGAATATATTAAAAATGCTTATAGTACAATCGATAAAATAAATACTTATGCTTTTAGCCATGGATTACAACATATTAATAATGTTTGTCATAATATGAAAACATTATGTCAAATCCTTAAAATAAATAAAGAGATGGAAGAATCTTTACTTATAGCTTGTGTTCTTCACGATGTTGGTCAAAAAGACGGAAGAGAAAACCATGGTTTAAAAGCTAGACTTATCACTGAAAAATTATTTTCTAATGATTTAAAGCAAGATAAGTATTATGATGAAATATTGCATTCCATCGAAGTTCATGATCATAAAAGTATAGGTGATGAATCTTTATTTTGTTTGTTACTTAAATGTGCTGATACCTTAGATTTTACTAAAAAAAGATTAGTAACAGATTGTAAAAATAAAGAATTATATAAAATTTGGGAAGATATTGAAGATATTAAAATAAATTTAAAAAATAATTATTTTATATTAAATATAATTACCTCTGGCAAAGATAATTTTAAAGAAGAATTTGCCAAACAAGAATTTACTAAAAAAATAGTTTGTTCCTTTACCAATTTAGCTCATAAAGTAAATTTAATGCCAATATTTAAAATAAATGGTCAAGAAATAAAAGAATATATGAGTCAAAAAATATTAGATAATTATATAATAATTCATGGCAGTTTTGGATCAAGTAATGGTAATTGGTTTCCCTGGCTAAAAGAAAAATTAGAGAATATGGATTTAACCGTTGATGTACCTCAAATGCCAGTTGGTATGGGTGTTCAAAATTTTGAAAGTTGGTCTTATGTTTTAGATAAATTAAAAGTAGATGAAAATACAATTATTATTGCTCATTCAATTGCGCCTATATTTGTCTGTAAATATTTGATAACAAAAAAAATAAAAGTTAAAAAATTAATATTTGTTTGTGGATTTAATAATTATTTAGGTATAAGTGAAGAATATGATACAGTAAATAAACCAATGTTTATAGATAATTTAATGGATGTAAAAAAATATTGTGATAATATAATTTGTTATTATTCAGATAACGATCCTTATGTGAAATATGAAGTAGAAAAAGCGTTTGCTGATACTATTTCCAATGAACAACATATTATTCATAATGGCGGACATATAAATAGTGAAAGTGGATATACAGAGTTTGAAGAAATATTAGAAAATGTATAGTTAAAAGCTGTATCGAAATGTGAGGTTGATTTTTTTGAGTATAGATTTGAATAGATTAAAACATTCAGTAGCAGTAGCAAGAAAAATGATTGAGATTGGTCGATTATACAATTTAGATGATCAAAAATTACAAGAATTATTTGTGCTTGGAATGAATCATGACATTGGATATGAGTTTTGTAAAGATGGAGTAGATCATAATATTATAGGCGGTAACATCCTAAAAGAAAATGGCTATAAATATTGGCGCGAAGTTTTTAATCATGGTAATCCAGATCCTGATTATTCTTCGTTATATTTAAAAATATTAAATACAGCAGATATGCAAATTGATAAAGACGGAAATGATGTTGGTTTTGATAAAAGATTAGAAGATATAAAACAAAGATATGGAGAAAATTCCAAAACTTATATATGTTCTAAAAAAATAATTGATAATCTTAAAATATTGAAAGAGAGTAGTTATGAAGAATAAGGTATATACAATATTAATAATAATCTTTTCTATTACATGTGGCATTATATCTAATGATTATTTTTTAGGTACTTTAATTCTTATAAGTGGACTTTTAAATGCTTATTATGCTAGTATAGGTAAGACTTATAATTATATCTTTGGAGCGTTATATTGTTTGTTAAGTGCTTATGTTAGTTATATTAATGGTTTATATGCGATGGCAATATTATCTTTAATTGTATATTTTCCATTACAAATTCAAGGATACATTAGTTGGATAAAGAAAAAAGATCATAATAATACAGTTAAAGTTAGGAAATTTACTTTTAAAAATTCGCTTATTATAGTATCTAGTTGTATAATTGGTAGTGTTTTATTAGGAATATTACTTACTAAAATACCTATGCAACAATTAGCCTTTTTAGATTCTAGTAGTAACATTATTAATTTATGCGGTATAATACTTATGAATTTAAGATTTCAAGAATGTTGGATAGTTTCGTTATTTAATAATAGTATAGATCTATTGATATGGTCAATAAATTTTATTAATCAAAGTCCTAATTCATTAATGATGTTATTAGTATCGCTTGGATATTTATTAATAAATGTGTATGGATTAATAAAATGGCTTAAATTAAAAAAAGAAAAGTAAAAATAAATAGGGAAGTTAGTTAATATCGTAAACTAATTTTTTTTATAGAGAAATAGTAAAAGATAATTATTTTTTGCCATTTATTTAGTAATTCTGTTATAATAATATAATGGTGGTATTATGAATAAACAACTTATTAGAAATTTTAGCATTATAGCACATATTGATCATGGAAAAAGTACGTTAGCTGATCGTATCTTAGAGCTTACTAATGCTGTATCAAAACGGGAAGTTAAAGCCCAAATGTTAGATAATATGGATATAGAACGTGAACGTGGTATTACGATTAAACTTAATACAGCAACTTTAAAATATAGTTATAATGGTGAACAATATACTCTAAATTTAATAGATACTCCTGGTCATGTCGATTTTACTTATGAAGTATCAAGGAGTCTTGCTGCCTGTGAAGGAGCTTTATTAGTAGTAGATGCAGCCCAAGGAATAGAGGCGCAAACATTAGCTAATTTATATTTAGCCATGGAAAATGATTTAATTATTATCCCTGTTATTAATAAAATCGATTTACCAAATGCCGATGTTCCTCGTGTCAAAAAAGAATTAATCGATTTAGTCGGTTTTAGTGAAGATGAAATTATCTTAACTAGTGCTAAAACAGGTGAAGGTGTTAAAGAATTACTTGATGCGATTGTTAGTAAAATACCTTGTCCTAATGGAGATGTTAATAAACCTTTACAAGCTTTAATTTTTGATAGTGTGTTTGATTCTTATCGTGGGGTAGTAGTACAGATTCGTGTTGTTAATGGTAAAATCAAAGTTGGCGATGCGATTAAAATGATGGAAACTAATGCTACATATTTAGTAACCGATATTACAGTTAATACCCCAAAAGAAGTAAAGAAAAATGAGTTGTCAGCCGGGGAAGTAGGTTTTTTCTCGGCTAGTATTAAAAGTATTTCCGATGTTAAAGTAGGGGATACCATTACTTTACTTGATAATCCAGCTGCAAATAAATTACCAGGTTATAAACCTATGAAATCTATGGTTTTTTGCGGAATATATCCCATAGATACTTCTAAATTTGAAGATTTACGTGATGCATTAAGCAAACTAAAATTAAATGATGCTTCACTTGTATTTGATCCAGAGACATCTAGTGCCTTAGGTTTTGGTTTTCGTTGCGGTTTCTTAGGACTTTTACATATGGAAATTATCAAAGAACGTATTACCAGAGAATTTAACATTGACTTAATTACAACGGCTCCATCAGTTATATATGAAGTCGAACTTACTAATAAAGAAATAATGATGATTGATGCCCCTAATAAATTACCAGATAAAAGTAAAATTGCTGAGATTAGAGAACCTTATATTAAAACCAATATTTTTACACCTAGTGAATATATTGGTCCTATCATGGAATTATGCCAAAACAAAAGAGGTATTTATATCAATATGGATTATATAGATCCTAAAAGAGTCAATATACATTATGAATTGCCTTTGTCGGAAATAGTATATGATTTTTTTGATAAATTAAAGTCATTTACCAAAGGATATGCTTCTTTTGATTATGAAATAATTGGGTATAAACCAAGTGAATTAGTTAAAATGGATATTTTATTAAATGGCGAAGTAATTGATGCTTTAAGTGTTATTGTTCATAAAGATTTTGCTTATCAACGGGGACGTGCAGTAGTTGAAAAATTGAAGGAGGTTATTCCAAGACAAATGTTTGAAGTTCCCGTTCAAGCTTCGCTTGGTAATCATGTTATAGCAAGAGCTACTATTAAAGCATTAAGAAAAGATGTTTTAGCTAAATGCTATGGTGGTGATATTACAAGAAAGAGAAAACTATTGGAAAAACAAAAAGAAGGTAAAAAGAAAATGAAACAAATAGGAAGTGTAGAATTACCACAAGAAGCTTTTATGAGTGTACTTAGTATGGATGATAGTAAATAGGAGGGATAAATATGGCACGTACATTAAATGATGATGAAGAAAGAGAAAAAAGAGTTATATTAGTTGGCGAATTATTTGAATTAACTGGGTTATCAACTAGAAAATTATCGGCTTTTTTGACTAATAACTTTTTCCCAATAAGCAATAGTACTGTTAGTGATTATTTACAAAGATTTTGTAAAATGCGACCTAATGAAGTAGAACTAATTAAAGAAAGAATAACAAATAATACTAGTGATAGCATTGAAAAAGAAGAAGTTAAAAATAGAGTTATAAAAAATATGAAATTATTTGAGCAAGGCTTTACTATTGAAGAAATTGCTGATAATACTAATGATAACTTTTGGAGCGTTTATAGGGATATAACAGTAAGATCGAGAAAAATAGATCCTGAACACTTTGAAGAAGTTATTAAACCACAATTAATAGATAATGCTAGATCAAATTTATCTAAGAAAAAATAGGTACAAAATGAATAATGATGTAGTAACAGCTTTATATATACATATACCTTTTTGTAAACATATATGTTCTTACTGTGATTTTTGCAAAATGCTTTATAACAAACAATATATTGCTAAATATTTGGCATCTTTAAAATTAGAAGTTATTAAGAATTATCAACATGACCAAATAACAACTATTTATATAGGTGGAGGTAGTCCATCAGCACTTGATCTAGAAGAATTAAAAGAATTATTTACTATAATTAATTTAATTGATACTTCCCAATTAAAAGAATTTACTTTTGAGATGAATGTTAATGAAATAAGTGAAGAGAAATTAATTTTTTTAAAAAATAATTTAGTTAATCGAATTAGTATTGGTATTGAAACAATTAATAATAAGTTTTTATCTTTAATGGAAAGAGAAGGTAATTATAAAGATGTTTTTAATAAAATAAAGCTTGTCAAAAAGTATTTTGATAATATTAATGTCGATTTTATGTACGGTTTTTGTAATGAAACAAAGAAAGATTTAAAGAAAGATTTAGATTTTTTTAAAAAGTTAGATGTTAAACATTTATCGATTTACTCTCTTATTTTAGAAGAACATACTAAATTATTTATTAACAAAATAAAGCCTCTTGATGCTGATTTAGAAGCAGATATGTATTATGATATTATTGATTATTTACAAAAGTTAGGATATAAGCATTATGAAATTAGTAATTTTGCCAAAGATGGATATCAATCGATACATAACTTAACTTATTGGAATAATGAGCAATATTATGGTTTTGGTTTAGGGGCAAGTGGTTATATAGGTAATATAAGATATACTAATACTAAAAGTATCAATAATTATTTAAAAGGAAATTATCGTTTAATAGAAGACAAAATAAATAATGAAGTAGTGATGGAAAACGAAATGATCTTAGGTTTAAGAAAAAGACAAGGCGTTGATAAAAAACTTTTTTTTAAAAAATATAAGCAAAAGATAGAAGATGTTTTTCCTATTGCCAAATTAATTGCCAATAAACTTTTGCTAGAAGAAGGAGACTATATTTATATTAATCCTGATAAATTGTATTTATCTAATAGTATTTTAGTTAATTTTATTAAAAATGATTGAAAACATTTGTTTGATATGATAATATTAAATTGATAGTAGTGGAGGAAGTATGAATAAAGTAGAAGTATTTAAAAAAGAATTTAGTTATATAGCAAATGAAAGTTATGCTACGGATGCTAAATATTTAGTTGATAGTTTACCAGATTATTTTTTTGAAGTACCAGCATCATCCACTGGTAAGTATCATCCTAAATATACCTTAGGGGAAGGGGGCTTAGTAAGGCATACTAAGTCAGCTGTCAGAATAGCTTATGAATTATTAAGTAATCCTTTAATAGGTGGTAAATATACTAGTAGAGAAAAAGATTTGATGATTATGGCTTTAATTTTGCATGATGGGATGAAATCAGGACAAGAGAAAAGTCAATATACTAAGACTGAACATCCATTATATATATCTAAACATATTAAAGATAATAAAGATAATCTTAATATGAATGATGAAGACATTGCCTTTGTTTGTAGTGTTATTGAATCACACATGGGACCATGGAATAAAGATTTTGATGGTAATGAAGTATTACCTATACCTAAAACTAAATATCAAAATTTTGTTCATATGTGTGATTATTTAGCATCTAGAAAATTTATAAATGTTGAGTTTGATAGCAACAATAATATTATTGAATAAATGTAATGTAAGGAGATGGTTGAAGTGTCAGCTTGGGATAAAGAATATTTGAAATTATGCAAAAAAATATTACAAGAAGGAATAGAGGTACCAAATAGGACAGGAAATAATGCCATTAAATTAGATGGTTATTATTTAGAATTTGATTTAGAAAAAGAGTTTCCTTTTTTAACTACGAAACAACTTTACTATAAGAATGCTATTTTAGAAATGTTATGGATTTATCAAGTCCATTCTAATGATGTTAGGTGGTTACAAGAACGTAATGTTAAAATTTGGGATGAATGGGAAATTCAAGAAGATGGGAAATGGTATGCGATACAAATGGTTCCTAATCAAGAAGGAATTTTAGAAAAGAAAGAGATAGTTAAAGATTTTGGTGCTAATATGGCGCATACCATTGGAACAGCATATGGTTTTATTGCCGATAGATATCAGTTGATGGAAAGTGTCATAAAGACCATTAGAACTAATCCTACGGATAGAAGAATGGTTAAAAGCTTGTGGCAAGATGAATTTATGCCAACTGCTGTTTTACCATCGTGTGTGTGGTCGACAGAGTGGAATGTATGGAATGATCATATTAATTTTTGGGTTCATCAACGATCATGTGATGTGCCCCTAGGATTACCTTTTAATGTTACGCAATATGCTACTCTTGGTTATATGATTGCGCATGTTACTGGTTATAAACCAGGTAAAATGCGTTGGAGTTTGAATGATCCGCATATTTATACGAATCAAGTTGATGGTATAAAAGAACAAATTAAACGTGGTGATCTTCTCGAAGATTTACCAGCTCCTACCTTATGGCTTAATCCCGAAATAAAAGAATTTAGTGATTTTGATAATTCCCGTGAATTAAAAGATATAAAAGTCTTAAATTATCGTCATCATGGACCTATTAAATTTCCTATTTCTAAGTAGGTGGATTTATGGATAATTTACATTTAATCGCTGCGATTGGTAAAAATAATGAATTAGGTAAAAATAATCAACTAATTTGGCATATTCCAGAAGACTTAGCTTTTTTTAATCAAAATACTATTAATCAAAATATTATTATGGGTAAAAATACCTTTTACTCTTTGCCCCATTTATTAAAAAATAGAGGTCATTATGTTTTATCACATGATCATAAATTTAGTTATCAAGGAGTAAAAGTATTTCATAATTATGATGATTTATTAGAACAGATCAAAAATAGTAATGAAGAATTTTATGTTATTGGAGGTGCATCTATTTATAAGTTATTTATTAATGATGTTAAGGATATGCTTTTAACGGAGATCGATGATACTTGTATAGATGCCGATACTTATTTTCCTTGCTTTAATCAAAATGATTGGGATAAGGAAATAATTAGTAAGCATACATATAATGATATTCAATATAAACATGTAAAATATTTAAGGAGGTAAAAATATGAGAGGTAAATTAATTGTTATTGAAGGGTGCGATTGCTCTGGTAAAGAAACACAAAGCAAATTAGTAATTACTAAACTAAAAGAAAAAAATTATCCTTGTGTTCTTTTTAGCTTTCCGCAATATGATACTCCTACTGGGAAAATAATCGGAGGACCTTTTTTAGGTAAAGAAGAAATATGTTCTAGTTATTTTAAAGAGGGATCTTCTAAGGTTGATCCTAAGGTTGCAAGCTTATATTATGCCGCTGATTTTAAATATAACATTAAGGAAGTTAAAGAATATTTAGAAAAAGGTTATTATGTTATATTAGATAGGTATGTTACTAGTAGCTTAGCTTTTCAAGGTAGTAAGTTAACTAATAAGGACGATAGATTTGAGATGTATCAATGGATAGATAAATTAAATTATTGGTTATTAGCACTGCCTAAGCCAGATATTACTATTTTTTTGCATGTTCCTTTTAAACATATTAAAGAATTGCAGAAAACAAGAAAGTATTTAGATGATAATGAAAAAGATGATGAATATTTAATTAATACAGAAAAAGCATATTTGGAATTAACGGAATTATATAATTGGCAGTATATTAATTGCATTAGTAATGATCATATGCGTGATATCTCCGACATAAATAATGATATTATGAATATAATATTATAGGTGGTACTATGCAATATATTGCTCATAGGGGAGTGCAATCGAAACATTCCAAAGAAAACACATTGGAAGCAATTATGTTGGGCGATAAAAATCCCAATATAGATGGTGTTGAAATTGATGTCAGACTAACTAAGGATAAGCAAGTAGTTGTCATTCATGATGATGTAATTGATCGAGTGAGTGATGGCAAAGGAAAAGTTAGATCTATGTCATTAAAAAGATTAAAACTCTATAATTATGGAACGATTATTAAACCATCGACCATAAATACCTTGGACGAAGTTTTAGCCAAGTTTAGCGTCAATTCATTGTTATTAATTGAAATTAAAGATGAAGGAATTCATAATCTTACACTAGCTGATAAAGTACTAGAAATAATTGCGAAATACCCTTATTTAAATATTTGGATCCAAAGCTTTTCCTTAGATATTATTAATTATATAAAAACAAATACTAATTATAAAGTTGGTCTTTTAATTAAAGAAGATAATCAATCCTTATTAAAGCAAGATGTAGATTTTTTCTCCATATCGAAAAATATTATTAATTATGATTTAGTCAGTAAATTAATTAATAATAAGAAGCAAGTTATGACGTGGACGATTAAATCAGTTAAAGAGTTCAAGGATTTAACCATTAAATTAAAAAATTATATAGATGATATCTATATAATAGGAGAGATACAATTAAATAATTTATAAAAAAATAATATGATAACATATTATTTTTTTAACCATTAATAGGACTTATTACTAAATCGTACATATCAATTATTTCTATTTCTGTCGTAAAAGCATCAATTATTTCTAATTCAAAAGCATCAATTACTTCTAAGCTATCAAATAATGCTTTTTGACGAGCCAATTCATCTTGTTCGTATTTAGCTTGAAGTTTTTCTTCGTCTTCTGCAACTTCATTAACAATACTTTTTTCCAAATCAGCATCAACTTCAACCACTCTTACTACTTCATTAAAAGTAGTGTATCCTTCAACAACTTTTTCAAGTGCATCTTGTAATAGAGTAGTAGTGCTGCCATCATAAACAATTTTTCTTAATTCTTCTTTATCAATACTAGGATCACTTAATACATCACGTAAATGATCCGTTATATATAATACTTCGTGAACAGCCATTCGACCACGAAAACCACGATGACAATGCTCACATCCAACTGGTTCATAAACTTCATTAATACGCTTATTTAATATTTTTAAAAAGAAATGCTCTTCATAAGGTGTTACAGGCCTTTTCTTGCGACAATGTGGGCATAACGTACGGACTAATTTTTGTGAAATAATACCAGTTAAAGCACTAGATAACAAATAACGTTCAACATCCATATCTAAAAGACGTTCAATGGTACTAAGGGAATCATTGGTGTGGATGGTTGATAATACTAAGTGTCCAGTAATAGAAGCACGAACGGCAATTTGCGCTGTTTCTGAATCACGAATCTCTCCAATTAAAATAATATTAGGGTCCTGACGCAAAATAGAACGAAGAACAGCAGCAAATGTTAAGCCGATTTCACTATTAACTTGCACTTGATTAATTCCTTCAATATTCATCTCGATCGGATCTTCAACGGTAATAATATTCGTTTCTTGTTTATTTAAAGCTTGTAACATAGAATAAGTAGTTGTACTTTTACCACTACCAGTGGCACCAGTTACTAAGATAATTCCATTTGGTACAGCCATCATTTTTTCTACTAGTTTGTAATTTTTAGGTGAGAAACCAAGACTATCCATACCGCTTAAACTCTTGGTAAAGTCAAGGATACGAATAACAACTTTTTCTCCTTCATTAGTAGGAAGTGCAGAAACACGCATATCTAGATCTTTTCCTTCAATACGTCCCTTGATCGCACCATCTTGTGGTAATCTTGTTTCCGTAATATTCATATTAGAAATAAGCTTAACCCTCGTTACTAAATTACGTTCATATTCTTTTGGAACAACGGCATGATCTTGTAATTCACCATCCATACGCATTCTAACTACAAGACAATCCTCACGGGGATCTAAATGTATGTCGCTAGCATTATGTTGAGCTGCGTACAAAATGATTTGGTTTACAATATCAACAATTGGTATACGCTGGAAATCATATTCTACCATACTTTTGACCCCTTTTTCTATTTTGATATAGTAATTTATTCTAATTTATTATATAATAATTTTATAATATAATCAATAAAGGTATGTGAAAAAAATGAAAAAGATAAAAAGACTTGACGATCGTGGTTTTGTCTTGGTTGAGACTATCATTGTAGCTGTTTTTATAATAGGTATTTGTACTTTTGTTTTTGCTAATTTCTTACCATTAATGGCTGATTATGAACGGACTAATAATTATGATCAAGTAGAAAGCAAATATAAAGTCAATGAAATAAGAAAAATGTTATTAAGGGAAATTTTTAAAGATAATACTAAAAGGGGACTTTTAACGGAAGTAACTAACTATACACGATATCAAAATTATGAGGATAATACTACGGGGCAGACTGTTACTAAAAACAGTTTATGTAAAGAATTAGACGACGAGAATTATTGCAATGCTTTATTAGGATCTTCTTTTCTAGATGTTAAAGAAATAATTATTACTAAATTTAAATTAAGTTCCTTAAAAACAGATGTTAAAGATAATAAAAATTTTGATCGATCATTGCGTGAATATATTGACTATTTACCTAAATATGATAAATATTCTAACAAATATAATAGTTATAATCGAATAATAGTTATGTTTAATAATGGTGAATTTGCTAATATCGAGGTGCGTTATGAAATTGGATAATAAAGGATTTACAGTTATAGAATTAGTTTTAAGTTTTGTCTTTGTTATGTTTTTAGCAGTAGGTATGTTTGGTCTTGTTAATAATTATCGTAATCGCGAAGAACAAGAATCGATTCGTAGTGATTTATTAGTACTAAACAATACTCTTACCGCCGATATTTATAAAGACATAAATGATCGTTTAGTTAAAAATATGAGCTATTGCGTTGATGAGCATAATGTAGTGATTGATAAATGTATCGTTATTAATTTTATGGATAATACAACAAAAAGATTAGAAATTACCTCAGTCGAAGAAACGATTGAAGATGAGGGGCATTATTTTACTTATGATAATCAATTTATTTTGTATGGCGGTATTAAATATGAAAATCCTGATCCCGTCTTTACTAGATTAATAAATGATTATATGCTTACTTATACCACTAACCGTGATAATTTAGAATATGGTGTCATTTATAAAATTAATTTAAGAATATCTCATCAAGATCTTAATGATGAACTTGTAATTGATATTGTTGCTACCGGTACTAACTAATTAATAAAAGAAAGAAGTAGATAAATGCTACTACTAGCAATTATGCCATGTAAAGTTCTAGCTATGAAATATGATAAATAATTGATTTTATAATCCGATAAAATACTCATTACTTGCATATGAATGCTAAGACCACCAAAAGATAAGAAAAACGATATAATACTAGCTTTAATTTTTAAAGAAAGATTAAGACTTGCTACTTTTTTAATACCTTGGGTCATTTCTAAAATCCCACTAATAATAGTGCTACTTAAAGGATTTAAATTAAAAATTTGATCAATAATAGTACTTATAATAAGAAAGGTTGTTATAATTCCTAGTAATAAAAGAAGCGTTTTAAAAGTTTTAAAAATACTATTAGTTAAAACTTCACTAAAACTTTGAATATTACTAGCTTTTTTTTGCATATTAATAATACCTCTTTTTACCGAAATATCTTGACTCATATATTTATTTTTAGGGCGATATATGATAGCAATTACGAAATTTGCTAAAATATGTACTAAAAGAATCATTATTCCTAATTTTTTATTATTTAATAATAAAGTACCAACTGTACCAATAACAAATAAAGGATTAGCAAAATGATTAAATTTTAATAAATAATTAGCACTGGCAGTATCTATTTTTTTATTATCTAATAATTCATGAATATAATTACTACTACTAGGAAAACCAGATACTAAACTACCAATTAAGACAAAAGAAGATGCTCCTGGTAAATGAAAAAATTTAACCATTATTTTTTGTAAAAATTCTTCGACTAACTCCACAAAACCATAATTAATTAATAAGTTAGCAACTAGAAAAAAAGGGAAAAGAGAAGGAATTAAGTTGTCTTTCCAAATTACTATTGAAAAAGATACTTGATCAATAATTGCATCAGGGAAGCTTAAAAAGAAAATAATTATCAATAATAATAGACAAATAATTAATAAATTACTTATTTTTGTTTTCATAAATATCAATCTTTCTGTTATAATTAAATGAGGATGTGATCATATTCATGAAAAAAATATGCAATTATTTAAAAACATTTTTTAAAGAGAATTATAAACAATTGATTTTTTTAGTAATCTTTTATTTAGTTATGACTTTTCCTTTACCATATTATATTTATGTTGGTGGAGGAACGATTGATGTTAGTAAACGAATTAATATTACTGATAGTTATGAAGAAAAAGGATCATTTAATCTTGCTTATGTAACGGAATTAAGAGGAAATTTACCAACCTTAGCACTTAGTTATATTTTACCATCGTGGGAACGAGTTAAAATAACGGATTATCAATTAAATGAAAATGAGACAGCAACAGATTTAAATAATCGTGATCGCATTTATTTAAGTGATGCTAATCAAGCTGCTATCTATGTGGCTTATACGAAAGCTGGAAAAACCTTTGCCATAACGAAACATCATTATTTAGTTTATTATGTTGATCCATTAGCTAGTGATGAAATTAGAGTAGGTGATGAACTACAAGGTGTCGATGATATAAAAGAATTAGATTTAGAACAACTAAGAGAATATATTAGTAATAAAAATGTTGGGGATGAAGTTACGCTACATTTGATTCGCAATGATAAAGAAATAGACGTAACTACTACTATTTTTGAAGAAGATAATATCAAATATACGGGTCTTGCTTTTTTTGATATAATTGACTATACAACTGATCCTAAAATCGAATTATCTTTTAAAGAGACCGAAACTGGTCCTAGTGGTGGTTTTACAATGGCACTTGCTATATATAATCGCTTAATTGAAGAAGATATTACAGCTGGTAAAAAAATAGTTGGTACTGGTACAATTGATTTTGATGGTAATATTGGTGAAATAGGGGGCGTTAAATATAAATTAATGGGGGCAGTAGCCAAACAAGCTGATATTTTTATCGTTCCTAATGGTAACAATTACGAGGAATGTATTAAATTACAAAAAGAGAAAAAGTATAAAATTAAAATTATTGGCGTTGATAATTTTGACGATGCGATTAATAAATTATCTGGGTTCTTAAACATTGAGGGGTGATGAACAAAAATTCATCACCTTTTAAATGCAAAAAAATAGACATAACAACTATGTCCTGTTACAATAAATTTGAAAACATAATAGTAAAGGAAGTTGTTTATGTCCA
>CANRAE010000031.1 GCA_947628525.1 uncultured Bacilli bacterium | reverse complement strand
TACCCCCCCCCCTACGGTTTTGGCAACAAAAAAATGCACTTTAGTAAAATGCATTTCCGAAAAATTTACAACTATTCATTTAACATCACGTTTTTATAACATAAGGTTTGGCTTTGGTTCCATTACCACCAGCTTGCACTATATCCGTATCTTTCAAATATATTACAGGGCGTATAGTTTTGCTAGTTTCGGCATTAGCCCAACCATTAATTGTAAAAACTACTGCATGATTATTAGAACTTTTAATGCTTCCAGCAGGGGTCATGGTAAAACTATCACCACCAGAATATAAATAATAACTTGTATTTACTACTGCTGTACCAGTAAGATTATAAACACCACCAGCATAAACTACTTCATCGGCCGAAATTAAGCCAATTGGAGAAGTTAAAGCTTTATTACCGGATATACTTACGGTAAATAAATCACTTGTCTGACACGTTCTCAATGGGCTACTATTTTGTCCTAATCTTGTATAAGCGCTAAAGGTTGAACCTACAGAATAATTAGTACCATTATTAATAAGTGTACGCTCATTACAGAAACCATTACCATCAGTTATATAAGCGGTATATTTATTTAAGTTAGTAGTATACCAAGAATCTAATTTTGCCTTTACAGAACTTGGTAATTGATTTGCAAATACAGTCGAATAATCTCTACCCATATCACCACTTTTCGCATACATATATCCCAGTTGGGCTAAATGAGGAGTGTTTCCAGTGTAAAACGCAGTATTAAATGGCGAATTCAGACTATCGGCACCTTCTAAAATAAGTTTAACACCATCACTATATATACCAATTATGCGCCAGGTTTTACCTGCAAAACTGACATAATTATTGGTAACAGCTCCGCGGAAAAATGATACTGATTCACCAATATATAACCCTTGACCATTGCTACTACTACTAATATTTTTATAATTCAAATTATTTGCACTACTAGGAACATTATCTCTATATATTACATTAACAATTGTACGATATACATTACTTTTTTTAGTTACAATTACTGGTACTACTGACTTTGTTTCTGTTGGTGAACATATTTTCGTCCCTCCACCAGTAATAGAACTTACACTTGTTGATTCATTCCAAGATGAACTCCATAAAGTATAAGCATTATAACCTTGACTACATTTAACTTTACTATTATCCGTATCTGATTTATCCATAAACCACCTAGAATAATTTGATAATGAAGTCCCATTCATACGTTCTAAAACAGTAGCAGCACCATGAGTTTTAATATAAGTATCAATATATTTAACTTCTTCGGAGGTCAAAAGTCTAGTTGAAAGGCCATTAATATCTCCCTTAGCATTAGTAAGTGATGTTTTTATTTTAGGTAAAAAAGTATTTTCTAAAAAATAACCTACGTTGGTACTTGAAAATTGATTATAATCGCTACTTCCACTGGTATCAAAAGCTCTTTTATCTCCACATTCATATGCACCAAACCCACATTTGGCAAAATCGCCAGTAGAAGTAAGTGGCATCATAGAAACTAATGTTACATACTCTTCTGCTGCACCAGTATTTTTAGTAACATACCATACATTGTTATCTAAAGTTTGAACAATTTCACCAGCTAAAAATGTTTCATAACCACCTGTATTAAAACTAGAACTTCCTTTATCATTTGATCCACTAGTAGGAGCATCTTCTACAAAGTTAAAGGTGAACATATATGTAACATTGTAATCAGCCTCAAATGAGGTTCGAGGTACTAATTTAATAGTAAAAATAGCGCTTCCATTAATTGCTAGTTTAGCTCCTTCATTAACACCGCTGATAGTATAAGGTACAGCTTCGCCATTTTCACTAATGACATCAGTGGAGACAAATTTAGCATTAACATTTCCTTGATTTAACACAGCCACCGTACATGTTAAGGTAGATCCTGGTGGTACATAGGCATGAAGAGTATAAGTATTAGATATAGAACTTGTAGAAGTTGCTTTAGCTGAACCTGTCGGTGTACAATAAGCACCTGTTATTTTTATAATCCAACTACGATCAATGGTGGCTATCCCATCAATATCCATATGTTCTTGTAATGTTGCATAGCCTAAACTTACAAATAACACAAAAAGTGAAAGAGCTATCGTTAATATTTTTTTATTATGACGATTTAGAAATTGTTTAATTTTATATTTCATACTATCACCTTACTATATTATCCTAAATTATCCTAATTTTATTATATTATTAGTAATCTTTTTTTTCAATATTTTTAAGTAAAAATCACAGAGATTTGACAATATTTTTGATTTTTTTTATGACCTTCTTTTCAATTCTTGATATATAAGACTGACTTATACCTAATAAACTAGCCACATCTTTTTGCGTCATTTCTTCACCTGTAATTAGCCCATAACGTAAGACCATTATTTCTCTATCTCTTGGATCTAGTCTATTAATCTCATCAATCACTATTTTTTTATCAATATCATCTTCTAATCCTTTAGTTACAATATCTGGATCTGTTCCTAAAATATCTTCTAAATGTAATTCATTACCATCAGGATCATAACTTAATGATTCTTCAAAACTAACTTCCGTTCTTACTTTTTTATTTTTTCTTAAATACATAAGTATTTCATTATCAATACAACGTGAAGCATATGTTGCTAATTTAATATTTTTATCCATACTATAAGTTTTAATGCCTTTAATTAATCCTATTGTACCAATACTTACTAAATCTTCTAAATCAACCTTTGTATTTTCATACTTTTTAGCTAAAAAAACAACTAATCTTAAATTATGCTCAATAAGTTTATCCCTTGCTGTTAAATCACCATCATTAGATAACATTAAATAATACTCTTCCATATCCTTAGATAAAGGTTCTGGTAATTTATCAGTGGCACCTACATAAAATAAAACACTACTTCTTTCTAATAATTCCCCTATTATTAATAAAATACTTATCATTTCATTCCTCCTATTAAATCACTATGTAATAACATATCTACTCCTTCAATATCAAACTTCTTACTACTAATTCCTACTAATACTTTTTTTACTTCATATTTATTATCAATGACTAATTTATCTACTATTAAACATTTTAAAACACTATTACCACTAGCTGTTTGATATGGAACTAATATAGCCTTATCATAATCTATTTTTATTTTATTACTATTTATTAAAACTACTGGTCGATGATGATATGGATCATATAATCTATTACCGGTATCTAAAAAAGCTATAAATTTAAATATTTTATGATGAAGATAAAGATCTACTTGATAAAAATTACTATAATTGGTTTTATAATGTCTCATACTTTTAATATAACTATATATAATAAAAGGACTAATAATAATTAAAACTAACATATTGATAGAAAAACTATTATCGATGAAAACAAAACCATTATGATGATAATTAATTTGAATATCTAATAAATAAAGACCTCCTCCTAAGATAATACTGGATAAATATAAATATAATAAGTTATTAATAAAATATTTGATATTTTTAAAAGAAAAAGTAACAAGAATCATTAATATACTAATTACTAATTTAAAGATAAATAATAATAGATTATTTAAAGATATAAAAAGAAAGATAAGCGATATTCCTCCTACAAAACTACCTAAGATAATACGATATAATTTAGCATTTCTTTTTAAAATAGTAGATACTGATAATAAAAGTAAGAAATCCATGGCAATATTCAAAAACATAACTAAATCCACATATATTTTCGTATTATCACCACCATTATTAGCATACAAAAAAGACACGTTATTTCGTGTCGAATTTTATTCATCTAATAAATCTTCTAATAAAAGTATTTTATATCCTTTTTGATTTAAATAATTAATGATCGGAGTTAATTCTCTTATAGTTGTTATATCATTTTTTAAAGATATTATAGATCCTGATGTAACTTTATTTTTAATATCACTATATGGAAAATCATTAGTAATAATATTAGGTATAATAGAATGCATTTTATTTTGTTCACAATTTTTAATTATGTCACTATTTTCTTTTTCCGTATAACAGTATTTAGCTTTCGTATTAATGATATTTTTTAAAGTTTTATTAATTTTATTTAATTCTTTTGGAGCATAATTTAAAGATGATACTTCAATCATATGTCCTGATAAATATATTTTTTCAATAATATCGTAATCATTAAATAATATGTCTTGATTAACTAAAAAAGTAATTTTAATTTGTTTTTCTTGTAAAACATCTAATATATCATCAAGATATAAAGTATTATTTAATTTAATGATTAGACTAACACTTTGTTTATTTTGGTTACCACTACTTATAAATTTATTATAAATAATAGAGGTACTAATACTAGGAGTAACTTCATCAAAAACTAATAAACTACTATTAAACGATCCATATTTTTTCATTTTTTCATAGCTTTTATTAATATCTACTTTTATACCGCTTATCCCTGGTATAATATTATTATTTAAAAGAACGGCATTTGATGGTTCTTCTTGATAATCACTTGCAACATTAACTATTTCTTGCATAATAGGATCATTTCTTTTGATAATATCAACTGCACTATCAGTATAGTAAAAGCTAAAACAAATAAGTGCTAAAACACCGATGCTAGAAAAGATCTTCTTAACCATACTATTTCACCTATAAAAATATATGTTAATCTTTTTTATATTTTGACTATTTTCTATAATTTTGCTAAAAATAATGTAAATTCTAATAAAGGATTACTATTTATACCGGTTTTAATCATATAATCTAATTCAAAAAAACGCTCTAAATTAGTTAATAAATCTTTACTAGAATAATGATAACCTTTTTCGATAGCTAATTTAACACGATAAGGATGAATATTTAATAAAGTTGCAATTTGGGCATCTTTTTGACCTTTTTTTAATAATTCTTTGACATTATACATAAGACGAAATTGATCAGATACCATAATAATAATTTTACTAATATCTTCACCTCTATCAACTAATTCATTAGTTATAGTATAAGCTTTTTGCTTATTTTTCAATACGATCGCATCTATTAAATTAAAAATAGTATCACTATTTATTTTAATTAAAGCATTATCAATATCTTCAATAGTAATTATTTTCGATTCTTGTTTCCAACATTTTAATTTATCTAATTCTGATAATATTCTTTCATTATCATTTTCGCAATAATTAATTAAATATTTAGTTGTTTTAAAATCCATGTGATAATCTTCTAAATGTTCTTTTATTAGTTCATCAATATTAACTTCACCACTTAATATATGTTGTTTATCAAATAATTTAACTATTTTTTTCTTAGGATCGATCTTATCACAAATAAGAATTAAAGTATTTAATGGATTAGCATTTTGTAAATATTTTGCTAGTTCTTCTTCGTTATGGTTAATAACATTACGAGGTTTACTATTAGTAAGGAAGTAAGCGTTATTAGCAATTACTACTTTATGATCGATAAGGAAGTTATAAGTATCTAGATCTAAAATAACATTAGAAATAGGTGTTTCCAATAGATCATATTTAATAATCATATCACTAGATAAATTATTTTTAGTTAGTATTTCTTTTATTTTTGCTTGAATCACAATATAATCGGTTGCTTCTATAATATAATTATTCACGATAACCTCCTTGTCATTAGTTAATTAAATTATAACACTTATTATGTGTTTTTGGAAAAAAAAGAACCAAATTGGCTCTTAGTAATTAAACTTATCAATTATTGATAAAAATTCGTTTTTTATTTCTTCTAAACGATTCGGTGTTGTAGCTTCAAATCTCGCAGTGATATTTGGTCCTGTATTACTGCATCTAACTAAGGCCCACCCATCAGTAAAGGTTACTCTTACACCATCAATCGTTAATATTTCATATCCTTTTTGTAGGCAATATTTTTTTATTTCTTCAACAACCATAAACTTATGATCATCATTAGAGGGAATTTTTATTTCTGGGGTTGATACATATTCGGTTATACCATTTAATAAATTACTTAATGGTTGATTGGTATTAGATAATATTTCTAATATTCTTAATCCAGCATATAGTCCTGAATCGATTCCTGGAAAGCGATCTCGGAAAAAGACATGACCTGAATATTCACCACCAAATGGTAAATCATCATCATGAACTTTGGCTTTGGTATAAGAATTACCAGTACGATAGCAAATGCCTTGACCACCTAATTTCTTTATTTCATCTTCTAATGATTTAGAGCATTTAACATCGTATAAAAAGGTTTTTTTTGCTACTTTATTAATAATATCTCTAATTATAATAATCATATATTTATCAGTCGCAATATAATTTCCTTTTTCATCAACTATCCCTACTCGATCGCCATCACCATCAAAAGCAATCCCAATATCTGCTTGTAATTCTAATACTTTTCTTTTTAAAGCTTGTAAATTTTCTTCGACAACGGGATCAGGATGATGATTAGGGAATGTAGGATCAGATGTTCCATATAAGACTTCTAAATCAATAGGAAAACGATAATAAACATCCTTAGCAATGCAACAAGTAGTACCATTACCTAAATCTAAAACAACTTTTAAAGGTCTATTACCCAAATGAATTGAAGAAGTAAGTAAGTTAATATATTCATCTCTTATATCATAATGCGTTAATGTTCCCTCGCCAGAAATAAAATCGTTTTGAAAAGTAAAATCTCTAAAATCTTCAATCATTTCCCCACGAGCATTACCACGTTCATCAAAAGCAAACTTAAAGCCATTATCATCTTTGGGATTATGACTAGCGGTTACCATCATACCACTAGGGATATTCTTTAAAATACAGGCATAATAATACATTGGTGTTGTTACCAATCCTAAATAAGTTACATTAACACCTGTCGATAAAATACCTTTAATTAAATTAGAAGATAATTCTTCTGAGGAATAACGATTATCATGACCAACGATACATGATGTTTTACCTAATTTTTGAATATAACTACCAAAACTTTTCCCGATAATGAAGGCTACTTCACCATTAATATCAGTGGGATATACTCCTCTTATATCATAACCTCTAAATATATTTTTATTAATCTCCATACTTAATCTCCTTATTGTATTTTAGCAGTATTACAGGTAAAGGAATTATCCGTATAATATCGCAATTGTTCAGCAATAACATGTTGATGATCTGCTAATAATTCTTCATTACTATAATCGTTATTAGCATAATCTATTTTCAAAGTATAGATATTTTCATTTTCACTTGATTTAACATTTTCAATTGCTCTTAATGCATCATATTCATCAATGGTTATATCACCAACTGATCCTGCCCCACTAACATCAATAATTTCATAAGTAAAAGTTGTATCATGAATTTTATCTTCATAATAATTAGATTCAATTTTAGTCTTTAATTGATAATCACCAAAATCTTCTTCTTTATTACAAGTTAAATTCATAATTAAAGGTAAATTGTCATTATTTTCACTTGTCTCTTCACGAGGAAATATTATTCTAAATAATGGTGGTAAAACAATAAATAACAACAATAAAAAGATACCTAAATAACATAACATTTGATAACTACTAGAATCACCTTTCATCTTCTAGCCTCCCTTACTATTATATAGTAGCACATTTTATCACAAAAAAAAAGTCATAAGACTTTTATTTATTGAATTCTTTTAATAATTCTATTACTTTACGAATTTCTAAATCATATTTGATCATTTCAATACCACCAAACATTTTTAAGAATTCGTCTTTTGGCATTTGATATTTTTCAGCAAGGGTATCAGCTTCTTTATTAGCATCTTCATCACTGATTTCTACTTTTTCTAGATGAGCAATTTCTTCTAACATCAAACGATATAAAACATGATTATATGCTTCTTTTTCTAAATCATTACGTAAATCTTTTTCCGTTGTATGAGCAAATTGATAGTATAAGTCAAGGGTAATACCTTGCATTTTAATTTGATCTTCAAAACGATGTAATAGTCGATCAACTTCTTCTTCAACCATTTCTTCTGGAATATCTACTTCGGTATTTTTACCAACTGCTTCTAATAAATCATCAATATATTTATTTTCGTTATCCATCTCTTTATGAGCACTGATATTAGCTTTAATTTCTTCTTCTAATGATTGACGATCATTAACACCTTCCATAGCTAAATCAGCAAATAATTCATCATCTAATTCACGTTCAATTTTTTCTTTAATTTCATTTACTTTAACTGTAAATGTAGCCTTAGCACCTTTTAATTCTTCCACTGGATATTCACTAGGGAAAGTAACTTCTATCTCTTTTTCTTCATTTTGATGCATACCAATTAATTGTTCTTCAAAACCAGGGATAAAGGCACCACTACCAATTTCTAATTCGTAATTAGTAGCCTTACCTCCTTCAAAAGCCACACCATCTTTTTTACCTTCAAAGTCGATGATCGCAACATCCCCATTAGCAACGATCCCATTTTCTTTTACTTTTAATTCACTATATCTTTCTAAAATATGATGAATTTCATGCTCTATTTCTTCTTTCGTTACTTCTACTTCTTGTTTTTGAACTTTTAGACCTTTATATTTTTTAATAACTACTTCTGGTTTAGTTGTTATAGTAAAGGCTAGTTCCACTCCACTATCATCAACACTTTTAATTTCTAATTTAGGTTGCACAACTGGAATGAATTTTGATTCATCAAGAGCTTTCATATAAGCTTCGTTAATAACATGATCCACTGCTGGAATATATAAACGTTCTTTACCAAATCTTTTTTCAAAAATATCTCTTGGAACTTTACCTTTTCTAAATCCATCTACATTTACTTTTTGTACTTCTTCTGTAAAAGCTTTATCAAGGGCTTTTTTCCAAGATTCACCTTCTATTTTTACATTTACAACATGTACATTTTCTTTTTTTGCCATAGGGCACCTCCAATACTTTTATATTATATCGAAATTATTAGGTTAATTCAAGGTTTTTCTTTGGAAATAAAAGATTTGCTAGAAATTAAAAAAAAATAAGTAATTAAACTTATTTTTAAGCATGAGCTTTTTTATAGCTTATAAACATTACTCCACCAATCGTAATAGCAGCCAATAAGATAAGAATAGTATTATCGCCTGTACTTGGTGATGAAACATTATCATTAGCAGTATTTGGTTTATAAGTTACTACTTTATTTTGGTAAACAGCATTAAGCTCACCACTAGTAGCAGTTACTCTAACCCAAAGGACATAATGTTTTTCAGAATCTATACCAGTTGTATCTAATGGTAATGATCCATTTTCGGAATTTCTCCAATTATTATTAACATATCCTGGTAAGATATCTTGCATACTTTTTTCATAATCAGCAATAACTGATTCATAATTCTCTTTATCTTTTTGGCTATCTTTATCACCTGGTAAATCTTTGGCTTTATAATCATTTTGTTCTTCTAAAATGGCCATATATGAATTATAATCATCATCATTTAATTCTACATATTGATAAGTTAAAGCATATTCACCATATGATTCATCGATTGTTACCTTAGCTGATCCAGATGGATAATCACCATCAGGCATCGTAATAATACCTTCATCATCAAGAGTAACATTATGAGCATATACTGGTACCATCAAAGTAACAGCCAATAGAAAAGACAAAACTAAATAACTTATTTTTTTCATAAATCCTCCTTCTACTTCTTTCTCTTATAGGATATCAACATCATAGCATTTTGTAAATATTTTACAACATAAAAAGTGTCTATACGACACTTCCTTTACATTTATTTTACCCCAGTAATTTCTATTTTATACACACCATTAGGACTTTCTACTTCGACAATATCCCCAACGCGCTTATTCATAATAGCCTTAGCAATTGGACTTTCATTAGAAATTTTACTCATAAAAGGATCAGCTTCTTGACTACCAACGATTTGATATTCATCAGTTTCATCTTCATCATCACAATATCTAATGGATACTGTTGAACCAAGACCAACGACATCACTTTCTTTTTTCTCTATTATTTCAACATTTTCCAACATTTTTTCTATTCTTTTAATACGTCCTTCAATTTCAGCTTGATCATTTTTAGCAGCATCATAATCAGCATTTTCAGACAAATCTCCTAAAGCACGAGCTTCTTTAATAGCTTGAATATTTTCAGGACGTTTAACATTTATTAACTCATCTAATTCTTTCTTTAAATCATTTAGGCCTTCTTCTGTTAAATATATTTTTTTATCTCTCATCAATAACACCTCTTTTTTTATACTTCACCATAATACTATATATATTTTTTTTTGTCAAGTTAATTTTGTTAACAGTATTATGACTCTATTTCTTTGTACCTTTGAATAAAATATTCATCAGTCATACCAGCAATAAAATCAATAACCATTCTTTTATGAGAAGTGCTTTGTAAATATTCATCAGTCATTTTATTAATAAATATTTTATAAATAGCACTTTCTTCTATTTTATGATCTAAATCATATAAATATTTATCAAATAATTTACGAAATGCTAAACGATAATATGCAATATGCTCTTGATCATTAGCTTTATCATAGATATTTAAATAATTAAATTTTTTTAATTTAAAAATAGCTTGATAAATATCATCACTTAATTTTATATATGGTTTATCATAACTATTTTGAACGATATCTAAAATAATATTATTGATTATATCTTTATTATTATTACCTAAAACAGCGGTAATATCATGGGGGATATCTTCTCTTTTTAATAAACCTATTTGAATAGCATCTTCTATATCACGCCCTAAATACGCAATCACATCAGCAATACGTACTACACACCCTTCTAAGGTCATAGGGCGAATTTTTTTAGCTACCGTAATATTTTTGTAACAATCATGATATTCTTGTAAAAACATCGCTTGTGTTTTTTTAGTATTAGGTTCATATATATTATTTAAAATTTCACCATTATGGCATAAAATACCATCTAAAACTTGGATAGACAAATTGCTACCTTTACCATTATTATCAAGAGATAAATAAGTTCTTACACTTTGAACATTATGCATGAAATATTCATTTAACTCTTCCCTAGAAATATCATTTAAAATAGCTTCACCTACATGTCCTATAGGCGTATGACCAATATCATGTCCAAGAGCTATGGCTTCAATTAAATCTTCATTTAAATTTAAAAGTCGCCCAATAGTTCTAGCAATTTTACTAACTAATTGTACATGAACAATACGTTTAGAAATATGATCATTATTCATATAAGAAAACACTTGTGTTTTATCTATATATCTAGTATATGAAATACTATGAATAATGCGATCAATATCTCTAAAAAAAGGTGTTCTTATATCAACGGTATCTGGGACTAATTTGATAGCATCTTTGCTTTTAGTAGCATAAATAGATAAATTTCCTTCTTTCTTAATAAGATTTTCCTTAATAGTTATTAAATTATTCATTAAAGGCCCTCCTTAACATAGAATATTCGCCGATATTACCCTCTTGTTTTAATTTAATTATTTCTTCTGGGTGCCTAGCCACCTCAATTTCTTCCATTTCTTCATTATACATTTTATCGATAATAAAGCGATATACTTCACCAGTCGGTGTAAATAATTCGACTTCATCACCTTTGGCAAAATAGTTTCTTTCAACTAATGTTACTATATTATTATCTTTATCATATGATACAACTAAGCCTAAAAAGTCCTGATTAGATATCTCTTGACGTCCCGTATAATATTGATCGGTATAATCTGCTTCATGATAAAGGTAATGCGCAGATGTTTCACGATTAGCAACACGTGATAATATTTTTTCTTGTTCTAATAACATCTGGTCAGTCAAACAATTATTATAATATGCATCAATTATTTTACGATAACACCCAATAACAGTAGCTAAATAATATAAAGATCGCATTCTGCCTTCAACTTTAACGGATGCTACATGCATAGCAATTAAATCTTTAATATATCTTGCTGCGTTTAAATCCTTAGTAGCCATAGTAAATTTATGAGTAGCATCTTCAATATTAAAAGCAAAACGACATACTTGACTACATCCACCACGATTAGAGTCGCGATTAGTTAAATAATTAGACAATACGCATCGTCCACTATAAAAAGTACACATAGCGCCATGAATAAAGACTTCAACATCTATTTGCGTTTTATCAATAATCTCTTTTATTTCACATAAAGATAATTCTCTTGCTAAAACAATACGATCGACACCTTCGTTTTTAAAATATTGGACTGCTTCAACATTAGAAGTCGATACCTGTGTACTCAAATGAATTTCCACATTAGAATATTTTTCTTTTATGTAACTAATAATAAAAGGATCACTCACAATAAAAGCATCTATGCCACAATTAACTACATCATCAATATATTCAAAAAGCCCATCTAAATCTTCATTATGAAAGACAATATTAAGAGTAAGATATACTTTTTTATTTAATTTATGAGCAAAAAGACAAGCTTCTTTTATCTCATCAAGAGAAAAATTAGAAGCATTAGCTCTAAGATTATAATTTTTACCACCAATATAAACAGCATCTGCCCCATATAATAATGTAACTTTTAAACGTTCTAGATCTCCTGATGGAGATAATAATTCTATTTTTTTTCTCATATTACTTCACCTTATATATGGTTTTTTTATTAAAAAAGCCAGTATTATGACCAATTAGTTCTTGTAATTCATTAATGCTTTTAGAACTATTATTATTTAATACATCTTGTGCTAGAAAAACGATCTTATCTAAAATATCATCAGCAATATTTAATCCATTAATAATACCATATTCAATTCCAGCCATATTCAATTCTTGTAAATATTCAATACCATTTATTATATCACCAGTTATAATATTAGTTCCTAAATTACTTTCATTAACAATGTACTCATTATTATTTTCCGTTATTGTTTTAGATGTTAAATCATATTTTTGACCAATACTTTCATAAAAATTAGTTAATAACTTGCGACGAGAACAAGACATAATCATATGCCCTATTAAAAAAACAAATAAATGCATTTTAGTATTTTTCTTTATTTCAATCATTTCATCTTTGGTTATCTCACTAGCAAGAACACCATATTTAACTTTTTTATTATAATAATAATTACAAGTATTATAGTTAGTAACCATATGGGTTTGATGCCATACTAAATCATAATTAAAAGAATTTTTTTGATAAATAGATAATACTGCTAAGTCATAAAAGAGAACACCTTTAATAGGTAATGTATTTAACTTTTGCATTACGTCATTTAACTGATCTAAATCTTTATTAAAAATATTTTTATTAATGCTAATAAATAACTCTATATTAGGATGTTTATCTAATACTTCTTTTATTTCTAAAATGGTTAATAAAGGATAGTTAATAGCAAAATGATCTAAACCAAAAATAAAAGTATTTATATTTTGTTTAATAAATTTATCTATGTGCTTGTTTTTAGGAATTACTACTAATTTCATATTTACCTCTTTAAAAATCTTTTATAAATTCACAATAAATTATATCAAAATTAATTTGCAAGTCAACTATGAAAAAATACTGACATAAATTGAATCAGTATTTATTTTTTTAATTTATCTTTAATATCATAATCTACTTATATTCTTAATCACTAAGTAACAATATAAGGACTAGACGCTGTACCATTACCACTAGTATATATAGTACCAATTTTTAAAGTGATTACTGGTCTAATGCCATTTGAATGTTCAACACCGTCGCCAGTAACACGACCATAATTATTAACGATCCACACTCCCGTACCCGCATGTTCATCAACCATTATATCAGATGGCGACATTGTCCAATAAGTTTGACCAGTATATAAATAATAATTACTATTATCAGAAGAGTTACCTCCTGCCAAATAAGCTTCATCAACCGTTAATAAACCAACTGGATATTTTAATTTGCCATTACCTTTACTAGTTGATACGGTAAACTTATCTATTGCTCTTGCTTTACTAGTCGAAGTAAGAACTCCACAACGCATTCCACAGAAAACTAAACCAGTCTCTAAATCACCATCATCATCCCAACCGCCATAATCATATACATTACGATCGGCAATATACTGTGCATCTTCTAATTTACTAGTATATGCTGTCATTTTAGAAGCATACCATGTATTTTCAATATAATTTTTGATAAGAGAATTAGTAGAATTATTAAACATCTCATTTAATACCGTTTTAGGAGTTTTACCACCACTAAGGTTTAAATAATAATAATCGTTGTTAATTTTTCGAAAATAGAATCCTACAGTAGTTGTAGTAGAAGAAGATTTAAGGTGTTGTGTATAGTGGTGGGTATTATCCGCTCCTACTTTAGTTGATTTTAAAGTATATTTATTATTACTGTAAGTATACCCAGTTCCAGCATAGTGCCCATTTCCATAACTTTTCAAAACATTGTACTTATACACACTACCGCTGTACATATAACCAACATCAGCAGCTTCGTCATGAGTTGTATTAAAAGCAATAGAAGTTAATTGTGTAGCCGTTCCTGTATTATTACATGTACCACTACTTGACTTAGTTCCATTATAAATTAATTTAATACCACCACTAAAAGTTGTTCTTACAATCTTCCAACAGTAATTAGCAAAGATAACGTTGTTATTTTTTATATTACCGCGATAAAAATAAACACTGCTTTTTACGCCAGGTGTTTCATTAATATGATAAACACCATTACCATTTGGTTTAGCATTACGACTAAAGTCAAGTGTTGCAGAATCTTGAACACCATTTGACATCAAAATTTCACTAGCTAAATTTTTCTTAACGGCACTTTTTTTCACAATAATAACAGGAATAACAGCACGTTTATCACTAGGCAAACAAACATTTGGCCCATAAGCTGCCGTAGATAACCTATAATCCCACGGAATCTCTTGCCCCTCATTAGTTATAGATAAATAAAGGTTTTTATAACCAGAAAGAGGGACGGCATCAGTACAATTTATTTCATCTTTATGTAAATCATTTTTATCCATAAGCCATCGTGAATAATAACTCATAGATGCTTGTGTATAACCCCGATTATAAAATAAAGAAACGTCATCTATATAATTGTTATACCAACTTTTCTCGATGTTAGTAAATTCTTCAGATGTTAATAACCTAGTGCTAAGCTGTGTCGTATCTCCCCCGGAACCATAAAGAGAACTTCTTATTTTAGGTAAAAAAGTATTTTCTAAAAAATAACCTACATTGGTACTGGAAAATTTATTATAATCTGCACTTCCGGCCGTATCAAAAGCTCTTTTATATTCATTACCATGAGCATATGCTGTGATATTGCCATTTGCATCAATAGGATAAATACTAACCAAAGAAACCAAATCCTCGGCTGCCCCTGTATCTTTGGTTACCCACCATTTATTCCCATCGACAGTCTCGACATATTGTCCTACTCTAAATA
>CANRAE010000030.1 GCA_947628525.1 uncultured Bacilli bacterium | reverse complement strand
ATATTATATTCATGGAAAGACCTCCGTTATTGTTATATTTTCAAATTTATTATAACATTGGTCTTTCTTTTTTTGTGTTCTCCCACAAATAATTTTACACTATCGTTATTTTTAAGTACTTGATGAAAGCGCGTTTTTACGTTATTATGTATTTGTGCATGATACTTGCATAAAATAAAAAAGGAATATTCAATATCGCATGTTGAGTGTTGCCATATAATGTGCATCACCTAAATCATTAGGTGATGTTCTTTTTATATTAAAACTATAAATCTAGTGTAGCATTATTGATGTTAGTATGATTATTAGAGGTTCTTTAACGAGCAAAAATATGACACCAGATTTATATGAAATAATGAAATTATTAGGAACGGATGAGATAAAAGCAAGATTCAACTATATTAAATAATAAATTATTTATAATTAACTATTTCTTTTGTCAAAAAGTTGTCATAATATTTTTTATTGAACTAGATTGTTTGATATTAGTAAACAAGACAATATGTGAATTAAATTGTATTTAGTAATCATGGTTTAAAATAATTACGTAAAGCTTGACTTTATATGAAATTGTTCTATAATAACTCACCAAAGAGAGGAGTGATACTGTGGTAGTAAAAACAATTCAAGATAATATATTTAATTCATCAGCAAAACATATTGCCTTTGCTATTAATGCCGAAGGTTTTAATGACTCTGGGTTTGCTGGTCAAGTAGCTGCTACATATTGGCATGAATTAGCAAATTGTGGAAAAAATGAAATTGGTACAGTTTTATCAAAAACTGTCGGTGATAAAACTTTTCATGCTTTAGTTTGTCATTCATTACATAATGGATGGGGAGATAATCAAGCGGAGGTTATTAAAGAATGTTTTGATAAGATACCTGCAAACGGAGAACCAATTGCAACAATAGCCATTGGTTCAGGATTTATTGGTAAAATTGCTGGTGCTAGTATTAGACAAATAGTTTGTGGTATGCATGAATCACAACAACAAATTATATTATATGCTGGTTATACATTAGAAGCAGTTATTAATTGTTATAACGAAGAAAAAGAAAAAACAAAAGCAAAAATAAAAAGAATTGATCATTAAACGCCTTTAAAAAGTAATTGCTTATTGAAAGTTATCAATATATTTTGATTTCACCTAAACTTAGTTAGGTGATTTTTTTTATTAAATCCATAAATATTAACAATAGCAACATGCTTGTAAAATAGGTTAACACCCTCAACTTAATATTAGGTTATCATAAAATACTATGAGAAAATATACATAAAAGAAAGGGAGGTAATCATTATTAAAGGAATATTGACACTTCGCGAAAGAGAAGTTTTTGAATTATTAATTAAAAATAATAGTACCAAAGAGATAGCGTTAGAATTAGGAATTAGTGAAAAAACCGTAAGAAATCATATCTCTAATGTTATGCAGAAATTAGGCGTATCAGGTCGTGCTGGTGCTGTAGTTGAATTGTTAAAGATGAATGAATTGTCTCTTGACGAATAATTATCAAGAATAAACATATTATTTTATTGGTGATATAATGCTAAAAAGAAAGGCTATGAAAAAAATATTAATAACAACATTAACCATATGCTTATTATTAGCTATTTACTTAATACCTTCAAAAAGCAAAAATAATGACAATAACTTGAAAGTAAAATATGCTGATAATATTGAAAAAGTAAATATTTATTTATTAAGTAACGAAGATTTATTAGTAAGAACAGTAACAGTCATTGATGGTGATAAAGATCTAAACGATAAGGCTAGGGCTATAATCAATAATTTATTAGCTTCTAGTAATGATTTATTACCCAATGGATTAAATGGAATCATCCCTAAAAAAACAAAGATTAAAAATATAACTTATACTGAGGGCATTATTTCTATCGATTTTTCTAGTGAAATACTAGCAGTAGATGATAATAAAAAGATTAAAATGTTAGAAGCAATTACTTTTTCTTTACTTGAAATGAAGGAAGTTAATGGCGTAAAGATATCTGTTTTGGGTAAAAATATTTGCGAAGAGTGGCTTGAAGATGATTTACCAGAAGTATTTACGAAAGAATTTGGCATCAACAAAAAATATGATATTAGGCAAAGAAAAGATATCCAAAAAGTAGTTGTTTATTATATAGATGAAATATCTGGCAATAATTACTATGTTCCTATTACTAAATATGTGGAAGATAGTCGTGAAAAGATAAGTATAATTATTGATGATTTATCTAGTAGTTATATTTATGAACCTAACTTAGTTAGTTATTTAAATCAAAATACGGAATTAATTAATTATGAAATAGATAGTGATACAATGATCTTAAATTTTAATACCAGTATTTTTATGAATGACAAACAAATTTTAGAAGAAGTTGTTTACTCAATTACTTATTCTATTTTTGATAATTATGATGTTGAAGAGGTTATTTTTCAAGTAAATAATGAGGAAATTTTAAAAAAAGCTGCAAAAGATATTGAATTTGTAAAATAATAGTTGTATAATCAAATTACTGTTTGGTTATACCTGTCCTGGTAGCTCAGCTGGATAGAGCAATGCCCTTCTAAGGCATCGGTCGGGGGTTCGAATCTCTCCCAGGACACCATAGTAAATTAACCCTTTATTTAAAAGGGTTTATTTTTTTGCCTTTAATAATAAAAAATAATATATAACGTTAAAATAGTATTACTACTATTATATCAGAAATTTAAATAAAATAATTAAAAGAACTCTAAGATGTCTTTTTTTTTTATTTTGAGAACAAATATTTCACAATTTTAATATTTTCTTTCATAAACATAACTATTTTCGACATGATACACTAAAAAAAATGATCCTTATAAAAAATATGATATTTTTTATAAGGAGGGATATTTATGATAAATTTTATATTATATGAAGATTCTAAAGTAGCACGAGAAAGTTATAAAAAAGTGATATTTAAATTAATTGGTTCTAATAAACAAATTTATCAAATTTTTGAATTTGATAAATATGATCAAAAAACAGAAGAAGCATTAAACAACATTGATGGTAAAAAAATATATCTTTTAGATGTTGAAGTGCCTGGTAAAAATGGTATTGATTTAGCTAGGGAAATTCGTAATAATAATGATTGGGATAGTCAAATTATTTTAATAACTAGTCATGAAGAATTTCGTTCATTTACTTATTTATCTAAATTATTGATGTTAGATTTTATTTCGAAGATGGATGATGTTAAAACAAAGCTTTATGAAACATTAGCTTTGGCATTAAATATAGTATCTATTAAAAAAGCTTTATCATTTAGTAATAAAAATGGATCATACCAAGTACCTTATGATGATATTTTATATATAGAAAAAGAAGTAAATGATAATAATTGTAAAATTGTTACGGCTAATAAAACTTATGTAACTAGGGATACAATTAATCATTTAGATCAAGAATTAAAAAATGATTATCGCTTTTTTAAAACGCATCGAGGATGTATTGTAAATCTTAATAATATTACTAGTGTCAATTATAATAATAATATCATTTACTTTGGTAATAAAGAAATTGGATTATTAGCAAGAGATAAACGTAAAGAATTAAAAGAAAAATTAAAAATATAGTAAGAAATTCTTTTTATCACTATAAAGCGACTTTTTATACCAAAAAGTTACATATAGTAAAAAATTTGTTAAAATGGATTAATGCTAGCAAAAATATTTAGAAAGGATAAAATTATGCATTGTATATTTAACAAGAATAAAATCTGTCATTCAACTATGTGTATATTAAGAAACTTTAATAAAGCATTAGTCCATGTAGATAATTGTGATAATTATTTAGTAAATGAATATATTCAACTAAACCAATTAAATAATAGACAAGTATTGATTGAAGAAAGAAAATAAAAGTACATATTAATGTATTTTTTTTATATTCATTGGAAAGCCTTTACTAAATGTTGTATAATAAAAGTATAAGTGTAGTAAGAGGTAAATTATGAAGTGTAGTAAGTGTCATAAGAAAAATATAAGTAAAGCTAATTATTGTCAAAAATGTGGTAAAAAGTTTACTGATAATGAAAAAACACAAAATGATAGTGTTTTGGTTGTTTTAGGGAAAATTATTAAAAAAATTGTCGATGTAGTTACTTTAAATTTTATAACGGATCATCCCGTAGTAAGAATAATGTATGTTTTGGTTGTTTTTTTGATCGGTGTTTATATGGTTATGACGATGGGATTTCGTCTTAGAATTATAGATGGTAAGCTATATGATGTTCGTTATAATGATGATAGTAAAACATATTATGTTTTTGTTGATAATAACAATGAAGAAAATGAGCAAATTACCCAAATAGATTTACAATTATATATTCCTAATCGTATTAATAAGTTAGATTTAACTTACTTTGATGAAGAGAATAATCTTATATCAGAAGAAAAATATGCCAAAAAAGATCGAATTACTTTAAATGTTAATATTGATGATAATAATTATTATATTATTAATGATGGCAATAATAAAAAAGATCGTATGAAGGTTTATGTATACTATGGTGATGTTTTGAATAAGGGGGTAATTGATAATGAAGAAAAAGAAGGATAAAATTTATTGTTGGAATTGTGGCAAAATTAATAATAAAAAAGATCGTTATTGTACTAAGTGTAATGCTGTATTAAAAAGACGTGAGCATCCCTTTATAAAATGGTTATGTGGTGAAGAGTTAGATGATATAAAAGGTAATCTGTTTCAAAAAATATGTCAAATGTTTATTGATTGTTTCCGTCTACATTTGTATGGTATGGTAGTTGGCTTAGCCTTAGCTTTTACGATAGCTATGGGTATTAATCATTATGCTCATGATTTAGATGTTCCTAAAACGAGTGAAGATTATCGAATTATTAATGATGAAGATATTATAGTAGAAGATGTAGAAACAGCCCCAACACAATTGATATGTGAAGATGGTTATACGCTTACTAATGGTAAATGTTATAAACAAGAACTTGTAAATGCGATTGCTACTCTAACTTGCCCTAGTGGTTATAATTTAGATCCATCTAATAATTATTGTTATAGTCAAGAATTAATAGAACCAACGATTAAATATTATTGCTTAAAAGAATTACAAGCTTTTTATGATCAATATAACGATGGTAATAATTATGGAGGAGCATATGCTTATTTAAGGAGTTATTTAGACACAGACGATACATCGCAAAAACATTATTGTTATTATCAGTTTTATAGGGATAATGATGTTTTTGCTTTTGAAAGTAGATATGTAGCTTTAGAACAAAAAAATTGCCCTAGTGGTACCAAAGGCGATGCAGTATGTCGTAGAGAAATTAATGCTACTACTACTTATACATGTAATTCTGGTTATACTTTAACTACGGATCATAAATGTTTTAGAATGGTTGAACAAGAACCAATAAAGAAATAAAATATAAAAGATGGAGTTAAAAATGGTTGATCAAAAAAGATTTAAAATGCTTGATGAAAAGTTTATTTGTCAAGTATGTGGTAAAAAAGTTGAAAAATTAGGTTATACAGCAAGAGATCATTGTCCATATTGTCTATCTTCAATGCATGTAGATAATAATCCAGGTGATAGAGCTAACGATTGTAATGGTATATTAGAACCAATAGGTATAGAAAATGCTAAAAAGGGGCAATATAAGATTGTATATCGTTGCCAAAAATGTGGAGCGATTAAAAAAAATATCATGGCATATGATGATAACATGGATTTAATAATTAAAATAATGGCTAATCCAAGATAGGAGCATAATGCGTAAAATAACTAATTTATTAGTAGTTTTAGGAGTAGGAATTATAACTTTTGCCATATTATATTCCCTTAAAATTAAAGCATTTAGTCCAAAAGAAACATCTTTCATTATGTTTGTGGCAGGAGAATTAATTATAGGGGGATTATTTATCAAAAATATGATTAATAAAAAAAGAATTACTAAGGATAAATATTATTCACGTTTAATCGTCCTTAGTTTATGTTTTACGTCAATTATTTATTATTTGATTATAAATTTTATTTAACAGTACCAAAAGTATTGTTTTTTTTATTAATTATAATATAATAATATATGAATAATTGTTCATATGTTGGAGGATTTATGGATAAGAAAATTATTTATGAAAAAGAAAAGACTCATGATGAGGCGATAGATTATGTTAGAGAAAATATGATTGATAATTATTATTCTTCAAAACTTGCATTATTATTTAAAGTTTTTGGTGATGATACGAGAGTAGGCATTTTATTAGCTCTTTTAAATCAAGAGTTATGCGTATGTGATATATCTAATTTATTAAATATGACTCATTCCGCTATTAGTCATCAGTTAAAAGTTTTAAGAGATATGAATTTGGTTAAAACAAGAAGAGATGGCAAAGAAATATATTATTCATTAGGAGATGATCATGTATCAGTTATATTAAATATTGGACTTGATCATATCATGGAGGAAAATTATGAAAATAAGTAAGGATTTATCAATAATAATAATTAGTGCTTTTTTATTTATTTTAAGTTTTGTTTTTAAAAATATTTCTTTGTTTATTTTGATTATTACTTATTTATTAATTGGTTATAAAGTCATTATTAAAGTTATTCACAATCTTAGTAATAAAATCGTTTTAGATGAGAATTTTTTAATGGTTATTGCAACAATAGGAGCTTTTATTATTGGGGAATATTATGAAGCTGTAGCTGTTATGTTATTTTATCAAATAGGGGAATATTTAAATGATTTAGGTATAGATAAATCCAAAGATTCTATTAAAAGATTAATTGATCAAAGAGGTGATAGGGCTACTTTGATTATAGACGAAGAGGAAAAAAAGGTTGATCCCCAAACATTAAATAAAGGAGATATTATATTAGTTCGTCCTGGGGAAAGAATTCCTATTGATGGTGTTGTCAAGTTAGGAGTAAGTAATGTTGATACATCAAGTATTACTGGGGAATCAACATTAAAAAATATTAAAGTAAATGATTTGGTTTATGGTGGCTTTGTTAATATGAGTGGTTCTTTACAAATAGAAGTTACTAGTAGTTATGACAATTCGTTAGTATCTAAAATCTTGAAAGTTATTGAAGACAGTGATATAGATAAATCTCATACTGAAAAAATTATTTCTAAATTTGCTAAAATATATACTCCTATCGTCGTTATTAGTGCGTTATTATTGTTTATTATTCCTACTTTATTTTTAGGTTTAAATATTAAAACATGGGGTTATAGAAGTTTAATATTTTTAGTTGCTTCTTGCCCTTGTGCTTTGGTTTTATCAATTCCACTTGGTTATTTTTGTGGACTAGGAACATTATCTAAAAAAGGTATTTTAGTAAAAGGTAGTAACGATTTAGAACAAGCTTTGCAAATTAAAAGTTTTGTTTTTGATAAAACGGGTACTCTTACCAAAGGAATTTTTACTATCAAAGAAATAAATCCTTATGGTGTTACTAATCACACTTTATTAAAAATCGCTAGTTATGCTGAATATTACTCAAATCATCCGATTGCTCTATCAATTAAAAATTTTTATGGTAAAAAAATAAATCCTAAGGATATTAAAAATTTTAAAGAGGGTGAAGGAGGAATTAGTGTTTTAATTGCTAATGATCAAATATTATTAGGTAATTATGCTTTTTTAAAAAAACATAAAGTTAAATTCGAAGAAGAAAAAAAGGGACAAACGATTGTATATGTTGCTAAAAATAAAAAATATATTGGTAATATCATTATTGGAGATCAATTAAAAGAACAAACTTATCCTGCTATTAAATCTTTACAAGATATGGGCAATTATAATTTAGCAATATTATCTGGCGATAACAAGGGATCAGTTAAAGAAGTAGCTGATCAGTTAAGTATCGAAGAATATCATTATGATTTAAAACCATTAGATAAAAAGAATTATATTGCTGATTTAAAAAAAGATGGAAAAGTATGCTTTGTAGGTGATGGTATTAATGATGCGATCGTACTATTAGAGTCCGATTTGGGTATTTCTATGGGAGAATTAGGTAGTGATGCTGCTATTGAAGCTAGTGATGTAGTCATTATGAATGATAATTTGATGAAAATAATAGATCTCTTAAAAATTAGCAAATACACTAGAACGATTATTTATCAAAATATTATTTTTGCTATATTAGTTAAATTAATAGTTTTACTATTAGGAATTTTTGGGTGCAGTACAATTATTATGGCTGTTTTTGCTGATATCGGAGTAACTATTATTACGGTTATCAATTCATTAAGAATATTTTGTAAAAAAATGTAAAATAAAATTCTAAAAAGTATATATGTGTAAAATACATATATCTTTTTTTGCTGTTATGGTATAATTTTATTGGGTGTTATGGCAATGGAAAGCATATATAATAAGAGTTTAAAAGACCTAGAAGATTATTTTATAAACAAAAATGAAAAGAAATATAAAGCTACCCAATTATTTGAATGGTTATATCAAAAAAGAATTACCTCGTTTGATGAAATAACTAATATAAAGAAAAGTATTATTGACGAGTTAAAAGAAGATTTTACGCTTGAAAAATTAGCATTAGTAAAAGTAGAAAAAGATGTTGATGTTAATAAATATTTATTTGAGCTTGCTGATAAAGCTCATGTTGAATCCGTTTTGATGATGCATACATATGGAAAAAGTTTATGTATTTCTAGTCAAGTCGGTTGCAATATGGGATGTAAGTTTTGTGAAAGTGGTCGCCTAAAAAAGGTGCGTAATTTGACACCTAGTGAAATGATACTACAAATTATGATGATTGAAAAAGAAATAAAAGATAGGATCAGTCACGTTGTTATTATGGGGATAGGAGAACCATTTGATAATTATGATAATATTGTTAAATTTATTGAAATAATCAATGCCCCACAAGGTTTACAATTAGGATCACGTCATATTACTGTATCAACGTGTGGGATAGTACCTAAAATATTAGAATTCGCTTTATTGCCATATCAAGTTAATTTAGCTATATCATTACATAGTGCATCAAATGACACGAGAGATCAAATTATGCCAATTAATAAAGTATATAATATTGAAGCATTAATGGATGCGGTTAAAAAATACCTTAGTAAAACTAATAGAAGAGTAACTTTTGAATATATATTATTAGATGGTGTAAATGACAGTGTTAATGATGCTAATAAATTATGTGATTTAGTTGCTGGTATGAATTGTTATATTAATTTAATACCTTATAATGAGACTAATCATTTACAGTTTAAAAGGAGTAAAAAAGATACTATTTTAAGATTTTATGATATAATAAAAAAAAGAAATATTAATGTTACGATAAGAAGAGAATTTGGTGGTAAAATTAGTGCTGCATGTGGACAACTAAGATCAAAAAAGGAGGATGTATGAAATCATTCTATTTAACCGACGCTGGTAAGGTGCGAACGCATAATGAGGACAGTGTCATTATAGTAAAAAATAAAGATTGTGATTATCTTTTAGCAGTAGCAGATGGAATGGGCGGTCATTCCGCGGGTGAAGTTGCATCGAGTATTGCTATTAGTTATTTAGGTAAAAGTTTTAATGAAACTTTTTCTAATATGGAAAAAGTTAAAGCAGTAAATTGGCTTAGAGAAAGCGTTATTGATATTAATGAACTTATATTTAGTTATGTGAAAGATCATCCAGAATCTCGTGGAATGGGGACAACGCTAGTAGTAGCCATAGTTACTAAGGATTATATTTTATTTGGTAATATTGGTGATTCTTCTGGTTTTGTTATTAAGGATAATCATTTACATAAAGTAACTTATGATCATACCTTAGTTAATTTACTTTTAAAAGCGGGGGAATTAACTGAGGAAGAAGCTAAGGATCATCCGAAAAAAAATGTTTTAATGAAAGCATTAGGAGCAAACGATCCAATTGATATTGATATTTTTGACTGTGATTTAGATATTTCTTCTATCTTGTTGTGCAGTGATGGACTTACTAATATGTTAGATGTCGATCAAATTGAAAAAGTTTTGTTAAGTGACGCAGATATTGAAGATAAAGTCATTAAATTAATTAGAAAAAGTAATAATCGAGGGGGAACTGACAATATATCAGTAGCTTATTTAAGCTTAGTGGAAAGTGGTGAATAAGAGTGATTACCAAGGGGCAAAAGATTAATGATCGATACGAAATAATTAAAAGTATCGGTGAAGGTGGTATGGCGAATGTTTATCTGGCACGAGATGTGATTTTAGATAGACGCGTGGCTATTAAAATATTAAGAGGCGATTTAGCGAATGATGAAAAATTTATTCGTCGTTTTCAGCGCGAAGCTTTAGCAGCATCATCATTATCACATCCTAATATTGTAGAAATGTACGATGTTGGTGAAGATAACGGCAATTATTATATTGTTATGGAGTACGTTGAAGGAAAAACTTTAAAGCAATATATGAAAAAAAGAACTAATGGGCGCCTTACGATTAGTGAAGCTGTGGATATCATGCTTCAATTAACTGATGGAATTGCTCATGCTCATGATAGTTATATTATTCATAGAGATTTAAAACCACAAAATATTATGATTCAAGAGGATGGCCAAATAAAAATAACGGATTTTGGTATTGCTATGGCCCTAAATTCTACACAATTGACACAAACTAATTCCGTTATGGGAAGTGTTCATTACTTACCACCAGAACAAGCAAGTGGTAAAGGATCAACTATTAAATGTGATATATATTCTATGGGGATTTTATTTTATGAATTATTAACAGGTACTCTTCCTTTTAAAGGCGAAAATGCGGTAGAGATAGCTCTAAAACATATGAAAGAACCATTACCTAGTATTAGAAAACAAAATCCTAGCATTCCGCAAAGTATTGAAAATATTATTATTAAAGCAACAGCTAAGAATCCTAAAAATAGATATAATGATGTTAAAGAAATGCATAATGATTTACAACGTTGCTTAGATCCAGATGTTATGAATATGGAAAAATACGTTTATCCATATCCAGAACATGAATTAGATGATTCTAAAACACTTGTTGTTCCTAAAAATAAAAAAGAAGATTCTAATAGTGAAGATGTAGATGAAGAACAAATCGAAAACACAGATGAATTTGTTCAAGAAATAACACCTAAAAATAAAAAATTCAATATTGTTATATGGATTTTATCAGGTATTTTCTTCATCATAGTTTTAGTTATGGCTTTGGTTTTATTTGTCATTCCAACGCTTACTAGTGTACCAAATATTAAAGTTCCCGATGTAAGTGGGTTAAGTGTCAATGATGCCGAAGAAGCATTATTACAAGAAGGTTTTACTGTTAATGCCGTTATTGAAAAAATAGAAAGCGAAGAATATGATAAAGGTAAAGTAGTTAAAACAGAGCCTCAGGCTGGAAGAAGTATCAAAAAAGGCAAAGAAATAACTATTTACGAATCAACGGGAAAAGAAGTTTATGAGATTGAAGATTACACTGGTAAAAATTATATTGAAATTCAAACTTTGTTGAAAGAAATTCATGGACTAGATGTTAGAATAGAAAAAAAATCAGTAGAAATTACTGATGAAACCGATGGCCAAGCAATTATTGAACAAAGTTTAAAACCTGGAACTAAGGTATCTAAGGGTGATACTATTATTCTATATATTCCAGATGTATATGATCAATATCCAGATTTTGTTAATGAAGATTGGACAGTTGAGCAAATCGAAGAATTTTGTAAAACTAAAAATATTCATTTATCAATCGATTATAGAGAAACAAGTGAATTTAATCCAGGAAAAATAATTAGTCAATCACGAACAGGAAGGATTGTGGAAGGAGCAACTTTAAAAATAGTTGTTGCCAAAGAAGAAGCGCTTCCACCAGCAATTAATCCTGAACCTGATGATAATAATGATTCTAATCAAGATGATAATAATTAATAACGGGGGCTAAATGGAAGGACAAATAGTCAAAATATTAAGTAATTTATATACAGTTAATTGTAATGGTATTGTTTATGAATGCCATAGCCGTGGTAAATTTCGTAATGATAAAGTTACACCACGTGTGGGAGATTATGTAAAGATAGATATTGAAAATAATTATATATTAGAAATTTTACCAAGGAAGAACGAATTACTTCGTCCGATAGTGAGTAATGTTGATCAAGGTTTTATCATAACTAGTTTACGTCATCCTGATTTTTCTACCAATTTATTAGATAAACTATTAGTTATTATGGAATTACATCAAATAAAACCAGTTATTTGCTTTACTAAATATGACTTATTAAATAGTAAAGAAAAAAAAGAAATAAAAAAATATGAAAAATATTATAAAAAAATAGGCTATAAAGTTTTATATAATACTAATTTATTTAGAATAAAAAAGATGTTCAAAGGATTAACCACCGTTTTTTGCGGACAAAGTGGGGCTGGCAAAAGTACTTTAATTAATAAGATTTCCAAAGATTTAAATTTAGAAGTTGGTGAAATATCCTTAGCATTAGGGCGTGGTAAACATACAACAAGATTTGTACAGTTGCTAGAACTATGCGGTGGAAAAGTTGTTGATACTCCGGGATTTTCAATGATTGAATTTACTGAATTTACCAAAGAACAAATAAGAGATAGTTTTATCGAATTTAAAAAATATCATTGTCCTTATAAAGACTGCATGCATTTAGATGAAGGTGAGTGTCAAATAAAAAAAGAAGTGGCTAAGGGAAATATTTTATCATCTAGATACGAAAATTATAAAAAAATTTTAACAGATAAGTAGGTGAGATGATGAAAGTATCGGTTTCTTATTTAACAAGTAATAATGTAGTAGAAGATTTAAGAAAATTAAATGTAACCAATGTAGATTTTATCCATGTTGATGTTATGGATGGTAAGTTTGTTAAACATAAAACAGAGTCATTTAAACAATTAAAAAATATTCATAAATATACTAGTAAAAGATTAGATGTGCATCTTATGGTCCAAAAACCTTTAAAATATATTGATGATTATGCCACTTTAAATACTGAATATATAACTATTCATGTTGAAAGTAAAGATGTAGATAAAGCATTAAATTTAATCGAATCATATGGTATTAAAAAAGGATTATCTATTAAACCTGATACCGATATTAATACCTTAATTCCATATTTAGATAAAGTTGATTTAATTTTAGTTATGGCAGTACAACCAGGGCGTGGTGGACAAACATTTATAGAAGATACTATTACACGAATTAAACAAATAAAAAAATTAATAAAAGAACATAAAGTTAAAGTGTTAATTAGTGTCGATGGTGGTATTAATGAAGAAATCGCTAAAAAATTAAAAGATGTTGATATTTTAGTTAGTGGTAGTTATGTTTTATCACATGAAGATTATCAATACCAAATATATAAATTAAGAGGCAAACAATAAGCCTTTTTTTTAAATTGCTTTACTAATAATAATGCAAAGTTGTATAATGAAAATGGTGATTTTATGATATATTTAGATTATTCTGCAACAACGCCTGTTAATGAAGAAGTGCTTTCTACTTTTGATTACGTTAGTAGAAATTATATTGGTAATCCTAATTCATTACATAAACTTGGAATATTATCCAAAGAATTAATTGATGCATCTAGTAAGCAAATAGCTGATATTCTAGGAGTAAAGAGTAGTGAAATTATTTATACAAGTGGTGCTAGTGAAGCTAATAATACCGCTATTAAAGGTATTTGTTTAAAATATCAAAATCGTGGTAAACATATTATTACTACCAATTTTGAACATTCTTCTATATATGGACCATTAAATTACTTAGAAACACTAGGTTTTGAAATAGATGTTGTTAAAACAGATGAATCAGGGAGAGTGGATTTAGAAGATTTATCCCAATTATTAAGAGAAGATACTATATTAGTATCAATTACAGCTGTTAATAGTGAAATAGGAATTATAGAACCTATTGAAGAAATTGGTAAACTATTAAAAAATTATCCTAAATGCTTTTTTCATACTGATTTAACACAAATTATAGGTAAGAAAAAAATAAATTTAGAAAATGTGGATTTAGCTAGTTTTTCAGCACATAAATTTTATGGTTTAAAAGGAATTGGGTGCTTAATAAAAAAAGATAAAATTAATTTATTGCCCCTTATTCATGGAGGAAAAAGTACCACAATATATCGTAGTGGAACACCGACAGTAGCATTAATTGCTTCCTTAGCTAAAGCATTACGTCTAGTATATGAAAACCTTGATCAAAATTATTCATATGTATCTACTTTAAATAACACTTTATGTAAAGAATTAGTAAATATTAAAGATGTTTATATAAATAGCAATGATCGATGTTTACCACATATTTTAAATTTAAGTGTTCTTGGCGTTAAACCAGAGACTTTATTACATGCCTTAGAAGAAGAAGACATATATATTTCAACACAGACAGCTTGTTCGACGAGTAATACTATTTCTAGGGCCGTATATAGTTTAACTAATAATGAAGATAGAGCATCAAGTAGTATTAGAATTAGTTTATCATACTTAACAACTAAGGAAGAAATAAAAATATTTATAGATAAATTAAAAAAATGTGTAGATAAGTTGAGGTTTTAAAAAATGATGAAGATAGTAAGAATAAATGCTATTTGGTGTGGTGGATGTTTAGTAATGCATAAAATATGGCAACAAATAGCAGAAATTTATCCAGATATTGAAATCATTCAATATGATTATGATATGGATGAAGATGAAGTCAAAAAATATAATGTTGGTAATATATTACCAGTAGCTATCTTTTATAAAGATGAAAAAGAAGTAGCTAGATTAAATGGTGAAAAGAAAAAAGAAGAAATTATACAAATAATAAATGAATGGAAGTAACAAAATGAAGAAATTTATAATTTTGGTAATGATGTGGATACTATTTTGTCCTTTTGGGGTTCAAGCTAGTAGTGATAAAGTAATAGATATTCATTTGTTTTATTCTAGTACTTGCCCACATTGTAAAGCTGAAAAACAATATTTAAATGAATTATCCCAAGAAAGAGATGATATTAAAGTACATTTATATGAAGTTGATACTTCATCAACTGATAGTGATCTTTTAGATTTGGTTCAAAAACTTATTAAAGGTGAAAGTAATTATGTACCATATACTATTATAGGTAGTGAATATCGAGTGGGATTTAATAATTCAACTAAATTAGAAATAGAAAACATTATTAAATCCTATGAAAAACATGATTATGTTGATATTGTTAGTGGAATAAAACAAGGAGAAATAAATGAGGAAAATATTGATCAATTTTTACATATTAATGATGTAGAAGTAGATGATGATGTTGATATTCCTTTTTTAGGACAAGTAGATCCTAAAAATGTTAGTTTACCATTAATTGCAATAATTATAGGGTTAGTGGATGGCTTTAATCCTTGTGCTATGTGGATACTTATCTTTTTAATTAGTATGTTGATAGGTATGAAAGATAAGAAAAAGATGTGGTATTTAGGATCATTATTTATTGCGACATCAGCTATTGTATATTTATTATTTATGGTAGCGTGGTTAAATATTGTTATGAGCGTTAAAGAGATTCGGTGGGTGCAAATATTAATTGCTATTGTTGCTCTTGGCGGTGCTTTTATTAATATTAGAAGTTATTTAAAAGAAATAAAAAATAAAGATAATGGTTGTCAAGTTGTAGATGATAAAAAACGTAAAAGAATTTTTGATCATATTAAAAAGTTTACACACGAAAAAAGTATCATTTTAGCAAGTATTGGAGTTATTGTTTTAGCTATTTCAGTTAATGTAGTTGAGTTAGCATGTTCAGCAGGTTTACCAGTGTTATTTACTAATATTTTAGCTTTAAATGAAGTAAGCTCTGATTTATCAAGTATTTATATTTTAATTTATATTTTATTCTTTATGTTAGATGATTTAATTGTTTTCTTTATAGCAATGTTTACTTTAAAAATTACAGGAATTACGACTAAATATACTAAATATACACACTTGATAGGTGGATTAATAATGTTGTTAATTGGCTTTCTTTTAATTATAAAACCAGAGTGGATTATGTTTAATTTTTAGATAAAAACTTAAATTAAAAGATAACATTTTTCCAAAAAATGCATGTAAAAAGTGCATTTTTTTGTTGCCAAAACCGTAGGGGGGGGGGGGTATAATATATAATGTAGA
>CANRAE010000029.1 GCA_947628525.1 uncultured Bacilli bacterium | reverse complement strand
AAGAAAAAACATACCTACAAATATACTACTACCAAATATTTCTATTATATACTCTATATCCATTCTATATCACTTCCTAACTATTTTAACTAAACCATTTTACCACATTTTTCCAATTTTTAAAGTTTTTTGGTAATAATTTGTAAAATTTTGCCAAAATAGCAAAATATAGATTTTTGGTACATTAATTAAAAAAAAACAATTTTTTTGATATAATTATAGTATAATTAGTATGAGGTGAGGAAAATGCAAATATATAATACTCTTTCGAAACAATTGGAAACTTTTACTCCTAATGAAGAAGGAATAGTTAGGATGTATACATGTGGTCCTACTGTATATCATTTTGCTCATATAGGTAATTTGCGTACTTATATTTTCGAAGATATTTTGGAAAAAGGATTAGAATATCTTGGATATGAGGTTCTTAGGGTAATGAATATTACTGATGTTGGACACCTTACCAGTGATGGTGATACTGGTGATGATAAGATGGAGCTTGCTAGCCAAAGAGAGCATAAAACGGTATATGAGATAGCTGATTATTACACGAATGCTTTTTTCTTAGATTGCAGTAAATTAAATATAAGAAAGCCGGCTATTGTTGAAAAAGCTAGTGAACATATAGATACGTATATAAATATTATTACTAAATTGTTACAAGATGGTTATGCATATCAATCAGGAGGTAATATATACTTTGATATTAGTAAAGCCAAAGATTATTATAAATTGTCAGGAAAAAATCCAGATGATTTATATATTGGGGTAAGAGATACGGTAACAGAAGATACTTTGAAAAAAAATCCTAACGACTTTGTTTTGTGGTTTACTACAAGTAAGTTTGGAAATCAGGATATGAAGTGGGATTCACCATGGGGTGTTGGATATCCTGGATGGCATATTGAATGTTCTGGTATTAGTGGTAAATATTTAGGAGAATATTTAGATATTCATTGTGGGGGAGTTGATAATATCTTTCCTCATCATACTAACGAAATAGCGCAAAGTGAAGCATACTTTGGACATAAATGGTGTAATTATTGGATGCATGGAGAACATTTAAATGATCAATCTGGCAAAATGAGTAAATCGAAAGGAGTATTTTTAACTATTTCATCCTTAGAAGAAAAGGGTTATGATCCTTTAAGTTATCGTTATTTTTGCTTAAATAGTCATTACCGTAACCAGTTAACATTTTCTTATGATGCCCTTGATAGCGCCCAAAATGCTTATAAAAAACTTAAAAATAGAATTAAACAATTAGATAGGACACCTAATTTAAGTGATAAAAAATTAGATTATTATCAAGATAAATTTAAGGAAGCTATTGGCAATGATCTAAATACTTCGACGATGATGACTTTACTTTATGATGTTTTAAAAGATGATGAATTATCAGATTTTACTAAGTTATATTTAATTAATGATTTTGATAAAGTATTATCGCTTAATTTAATTGAAGAAGTTGATGAAGTGAGTGAAGAAGTAGAAGAAATGATTTTAAGAAAAATAGAAGAAAGAAATATAGCTAAAAAGAATAAAAATTATGAATTAGCTGATAAAATAAGAGATGAATTATTAACAAGAGGTGTAAAATTGATTGATTCCAGAGAAGGTACGACTTACGAGTTGATTTAAAGGAGGAATAAAATGTATTACTATGAATTATCCAGTATTTTAATTGTGTTGAGTATATTAGTAACTTTAATAGCTCAAATATTTGTTAGTGCATCTTATGCTAAATATAAAAAAATAAATAATAGCAAAGGATTAACTGGTGCAGAAGTAGCTCGTGATATTTTAGATAAACATGGATTAAGTAATGTCTATGTTACTGAGACAAGAGGATTTTTGTCCGATCATTATGATCCAACAAGAAAGGTTATACGTCTATCTAAAGAAATTTATCAAGGCACTACGATTGCTTCTGTTTCAGTTGCAGCTCATGAATGTGGTCATGCCATTCAAGATAAAGAAGGTTATGGATTTATGAGATTAAGAAGCAAAATGTTTCCCCTTGTTGATTTTTCTTCCAAGGCAGGATATGTTGCTATTCTTATTGGTATTATATTTAATTTAGTAGATCTTATTTGGTTGGGAATTGCCTTGGAAATAATTATTTTATTGTTTCAATTAGTAACGTTACCAGTAGAATTAGATGCATCACGAAGAGCTGGTGAGGAGATAGAACATAATAATTTCTTGGTGGCAGGTGAACGAAAAGGAAGCCAAAAAATGCTTAAAGCTGCTGCTTTTACGTATGTAGCTAGTATATTAACAACTTTAATTGAAATATTGAGATTAATATTAATTGCTAGAAATAATGATAATTAGGCTCGAGTATGAGTCTTTTTTAATGAAAAAAGTGTTATAATAAACGAGTGGGTGAATTTATGAACGTTTTAGAGATTAATGTACTAGTTTTAGCATACTTAGGGGATACTGTTTATGAAAATTATATAAGAAGATATTTAATTGAAAAAGGTATTGCCAATGTGAATGATTTGCAAAAAGAAGCAATAAAATATGTAAGTGCTGTTAATCAAGCAAAGTTTTTAAATAAAATGATTAGTGATAATTTTTTTAATGAAGAAGAATTATCTGTTATTAAACGAGCACGTAATTACAAAAATAAAAGTCATCCTAAAAATTGTGATATAGTAACTTATAAATATGCAACTGCCTTAGAGTCTTTAATTGGTTATTTATCCTTGTTAGAAAAAAATGATCGTATAAAAGAAATTATGGAGTATTTATTGAATGAAAAAGATAATTAGATTTAGTTTATCAATTATTATAATAGTAGTATTTATATATTTTATTTATTTACTAATTCCTCAAAAAGTATATTATGCTTCGGATTTTGGTATTGAAGTAATATCATCTTCGATTGATTATGATCAAGATGGTATAGATGATTATATGGATATTATGTTAGGAGCTAGAAAAGATGCTATTAATCATCCTAAATATGATAGTAGTTATGTTAGTGGTGGTTATCCTAGTGATGATGTAGGGGTATGTGCTGATGTCATATGGCGTGCTTTCCAAAATGCTGGTTATATTTTAAAAGATATGATCGATGAAGATACTTATAATTATCCTAATGATTATTTTGTTAATGGAGATAGACGAGATACTAATATTGATTTTAGAAGAGTGAGAAATTTAAAGGTCTTTTTTGATAAATATGCAGAATCTAAAACCTTGGATATTAAGAAAATAGAGGAATGGCAACCAGGTGATATTGTTATTTTTGGTCAAAATTATACACACATAGGAATTATTTCTGATAAAAGAAATAAAAAAGGGATTCCATATTTAATACATAATGCAGGTCAATTAAAAAGAGAAGAAGATGCCTTAGAAAAATGGATGCATAAAAGAACAATAGTAGGACATTATCGTTGGAATGGAGGTTATTATGATAGTATACGGTAGAAATGTAGCCAAAGAAATTTTAAAAAGTCAAAAAAAGATAGAAAAAGTGATTTTACAAGAAAATTTTGATGATGAAAATATATTATCCTTAATAGAAAATAGAAAATTGCCTATGGAAAAAAGGTCCAAAAAAGAAATTTCTAAATTTGATAAATTTTCGCATCAAGGTATAATTATGTATATTGAAGATTTTAATTACTGTGATTTGGAGGACATGTTAGGTAATGAATCTTCGTTAATAGTTATATTAGATCATTTAGAGGATCCTCATAATTTAGGAGCTATTATTAGGACTTGTGAAGCAGCAGGCGTTGATGGCATTATAATTCCCAAAGATCGAAGTGTGGAGGTTAATGCAACAGTTATGAAAACGAGTGCGGGGGCTACTGAAAATGTTAAAATTGCACAAGTAACCAATTTAAATCAAACTATAAAAAAATTAAAAGAAGAAGGTTATTGGATTGTAGGAACCGATTTAGATAACAGCATTGATTATCGTGAAATTGATTATAGTGGTAAAATTGGTCTAGTTATTGGTAGTGAAGGTTTTGGCATGACCAAAAGTGTTAAAGAAGCTTGTGATTTTATTGCTAAAATTCCCATGTTTGGTAAAATAAATAGTCTTAATGCGTCTGTCGCAGCAGCTATTATGATATATGAGGCGATCCGTTCTAAAAAATAGGGGGATTTATGTATCAAAATATTAATGACTATGAACTTTTATATTTAATTGCCGAAGAAAATGAAGATGCATATAATAATATGTATAATAAATATTTCAACGTAATTAAATTTGAAGCTAATAAATGCTTTCATAAAATACCTTATATTGGCATTGAAGTTGAAGATTTATATATGGCAGGTTTATATGGATTAGAAATGGCCATAAAATATTTTAACGAAAAAAGTGAAACTTTGTTTTATACGTTTGCAAGTACTTTTATAAAAAGGGAGATTTATTCTTATATAAAAAAACATAGTTGTTATAAGCATAACGTTTTATCACAAAGCCTATCATTAGATTTGCCTGTTGGTGAAGATAGCGTTTTAGAGGAACTTATTCCTAATCAAATTAATGAGATTGATCAATATTATATAAGTGATAGAGATAAATATTTATTAAACTTAAAATATGAACTTAATGATATTCAGTCATTAATATATGAATTAAAATTTAATCATTTTGGTAATCAAGAAATAGCTATTTTATTAGATCTTCCTTATAAGTATGTGGATAATTCTATTTTTAATATTAAAAAGAGATTGCGAACATATAAAAATAAGATTGAAGAATATTTATGATATGCTATAATAAGATCGGTGAATGATATGGATAATGTAGGTCAAAAAGAAACATTGAGAGAATATTTTTTGATGCACAAAGATATTAGTAATGAAGCTATTTCTAATATTTTTTATCAATTGGATTCCCAATTGAAATATTTTCACCAGAGAAATTATCATATAAAAGGAATTAATTCTGATACTATTGTTCACGATAATGGCAATTTTATATTTACTAGCATAGAAAAAAGTCAAGATATTGTGAGTGATAGACATGAAGATATTATAAACTTGTCTAAGTTAGCAATAGGTACATATATCTCAATAGAAACAGGCTTTTGTGATTATACTAATTTAGATATAGATTATGTTAAAAGTTATTTTGGAGAATTAAAATGGCTCATAAATGATAGTGAATATTACGAAGATGTTATCATGAATAATGATACTAGTACCTATTATGTGGATTATGTTCAATCTTTAAATCACAGTACTAAGGGTAATTCTAGACAAATAGTAAAAGCAACACCGCAGGGAAAATTATATTCTTATGATGATCAAGAAGACGCTGCTTTTGTTAAAATAATGTTTTATCCAATTATGATTATATGCCTTGTTGCGATAGTATTTGTAATTTCTTGTTTTTGGCGTTAAAGGGTAGGTGGTTTGTATGAATAAAAAAATAGCTGTTTTAGGAGGAGGTACGGGCCTTTCCTTTTTAGTTAAAGGGCTAAAAAAGTTTCCAGTCGATATAACGGCTATTATTACTGTTGCTGATGACGGTAAATCAACTGGTAAATTACGCTCAGAATTTAATATTCCAGCTGTTGGGGATATTAGACAAGTAATATATAATTTATCTGATATTGATGAAGAGATAAAAAAGTTAATGGAATATCGCTTTGAAACTTCTAGTGATTTAGATGGTCATGCTTTGGGCAATTTAATATTAGTAGGGATGTTAAACATGACAGGAAGTCTTAAAGCAAGTATAGGTGCTTTAACTAAACTTTTAGATGTTAAGCATACCGTGTTGCCTTTATCCGAAGATTTATTAACATTAATGGGGGAAACAATAGATGGTGATATTATTGAAGGCGAACAAAATATTACTAAGGCTAACCAAAAATATAAACGTATTTTTTATAAAAAAGAACCTAATATTTTACCTGAGGTAATTCAAGCTATTGAAGAGGCTGATTTAATTTTATTGAGTATGGGTAGTCTTTATACTAGTCTTTTACCAATATTAGTTTGTAAAGAAATAAAACAAGCTATTAAAAGATCGAAAGCTAAGCTTGTCTATTTGTGCAATGCTATGACACAACCTGGGGAAACTGATGAATTTAAGGTAAGTGATCATTTACAAGTTTTAATTGATTGTTTGGGTGAAAATATGATCGATTCTGTAATAGCAGCGAACAGTATAATAGATCCTAAAATATTAAAAAAATATCGTAATGAAGAAGAAAAAGATCAAGTGGTAGTTGATGAAGAAAATATAAAGAAGATGGGAATAGAACTTATTGCGGCTGATATATTAACGATTGAAGATGGAACTATCAAACATGATGGTATTAAATTAGGATCTATCATATTCTCATATTTAATGAGGGATTAATATGTCATTTACAGCAAATATTAAAGATGAAATATCTAAATCATCAATGACTAAAACTGAAAATATAGCATGTCTTTCGGCCATCATTAGAAATAACGCCCAATATGATGATCAATCGATTGAAATATCAACAGAAAATAGCAATGTTGCTAAATCCATCTATTTATTTTTTAAAGATATATATAATATTACTATTGAAATACAAACTATTAAAAGCAATACTTTTAATCATCGTAATATATATAATTTAATTATTAAAGACAAAGTAAAAATGATTCTTGAAGATTTATCAGTAATTGATGATAATGGTAATTATTTAGATATGCCTAAAAATTATATTGTTGATTCTATTGAAGAAGCTAAGGCATATTTGAAAGGTGTTTTTTTATCAAAGGGAAGTATTAATGATCCTAAAACATCACGTTATCATTTAGAATTATTAATAGATAAAAAATATGAATCTGTTTATGTACAACGTTTATTAAATACCTTTTTATTAAATAGTAAAATAATTATGCGTGAGAATAAATATATGATTTATATAAAAGATTCTGAAAAAATAGGAGATTTTTTAAGAATAATTCAAGCTACTAATGCTCTTTTGTATTATGAAGATATTAAAATTTTAAGAGAACAAAAGAATATGACTAATCGGCTTAATAATTGTGAACAAGCTAACATTGATAAAATGGTTGCTACTTGTAATGCGCAAATACAAGATATAAATTTAATTAAACAAGAAAAAGGATTTGATTTTTTGGATGATAAAATAAAAGAGGCTTGTATTTATCGCTTAAAATATCCTGAAACATCATTGCAAGAATTAAGCGAAATAATATCTTTGGAAACAGGTAAAACAATTACTAAATCAGGATTAAATCATCGTTTTCGTAAAATAAGAGATATAGCTAAAAAAATAGAGTTGCATTAACTCTTTTTTTTAGTTATTATTTGATCAATTAGACCATATTCCAAGGCTTCATTAGCTTCTAAAAAATAATCACGCTCTGTATCTTGTTCAATTTTTTGCAAATCTTGATTAGTATTATCTCTCAAAATTCTATTTAACTTATCTTTTAATTTTAAAATTCTCTCTGCTGCTATTTTTATTTCTGTAGCTTGACCTTCAATACCACCTAATGGTTGATGGATCATTATTTCAGAATTAGGTAAAGCATATCTTTTACCTTTTTTACCACAAGATAAAAGAAAAGCAGCCATACTCGCAGCCATACCAATACAGATAGTGGAAACATCGCTTTTAATGAAATTCATTGTATCATATATAGCCATTCCTGCTGTTATAGAACCACCAGGCGAATTAATATATAAACTTATATCATTATTATTAATGGAATCTAAATATAACAACTCAGCAACAATACTATTAGCTAAATTATCATCAATTTCACCACTAAGAATAATAATTCGATCTTTTAAAAGTCGCGAAAAAATATCATAACTTCTTTCACTATTACCTTCTTTATCTACAATAATAGGAACTAATGCCATTTTAATCACCTATAACTATAATAGTTAAAATTTTAGGAAAATATACATACTTTTACATATATTAAAAAAAATCCTATTTTTTTGAATAAAATATATGATAAAATATATATATAGAATAGAAAGAGGAGGACTATAATGATCGAAAGCATCACTGTTAAGATTTTGGGTGAAGATAGAGAAGTGTCAAAAAACACAACCTTTTTAGAGCTAAGTAAGATGTATAAGGATCAATATAAGTTTCCTATCTTACTTGCTAAGCAGAATAATAATTATAAAGAGTTAAGGGATAAAGTATGTGATACTGGGGAAATAACTTTTTTAGATTTAACTGATAGTGAAGGTAACCGTGTTTATTTAAATGGTTTAGTTTATTTGACAATTTTTGCATTTAAAACTCTTTTTAAAGGAGATTTAAAAGTAAGACACTCAATTGATAAAGGCTTATATATAGAAACAAATATTCCTATTGACGAAGAAAAAATTTCCTTATTAAAGAAAAAAATGTATGAAATCGTTAACATGAATATTCCTATTAATAAGTTAAATGTAGATAAATTAGATGCGATCAAGTATTTCGAAAGCGTAGGTGATAGTTCGAAAATAGGATTAATGAAGTATAATACTAATACTCATGTAACACTATATAAATTGGGTAATATGTATAATTTCTTTTTTAGTAATATGCCAATATCTACTGGTGTTATTAATAAATTTGATCTTAAATATTTAAAACCGGATGGGTTTGTATTGCTATTTCCTACCATTTATTCTAATGGTGAAATAAAGGAATATGTACATCAAGAAAAAATGTTTGGCGTATTTAGTGAATATCACGATTGGGCTAAATTAATGCATATAGATAATGCTTATTCGCTTAATGAAGTAGTAAGTAGTGGTAATATTGGTAATATTATTCGAATGGATGAAACACTACAAAGTAGTAAACTTTTAGATATTGCCAAAAATATATATGCCAATAAAGATAATATTAAAATAATATTAATAGCAGGTCCTTCTTCATCTGGTAAAACTACTGCTTGTAATAAGTTAGCTATGTATTTAAAGAGTTTAGGGTTAACACCTCATCCTATTTCTATGGATGATTATTTCAAAGAGAGAAACGATACACCTAAAGATGAAGATGGCACTTATTATTATGAAGGAATAGAATCATTAGATATTGAATTATTTAATGATCAAATGGTAAGACTATTAAATGGTGAAGAAGTGGTTATGCCAGTATATAATTTCTTATTAGGACAAAAGGAGTTTAGAAAGAAATTACAGTTAAAAAATGATGATATTTTGATGGTAGAGGGAATCCATGGTTTAAATCCTATTATTTTAAGTAATGTTCCACGTAATAAAAAGTATAAAATATATTTATCTCCGCTTACAGGTCTTAATTTAGATAATCATAATCGCTTATCAACTACCGATAATAGATTATTAAGAAGAATTGTACGTGATAGTAAAACAAGAGGTGAAGATGTTGTTGAAACATTAGCAGCTTGGCCTAAGGTTAGACGAGGAGAAGAGGAAAATATATTTACTTATCAGGATGAAGCTGATTGTACCTTTAACTCGGCCTTAATTTATGAATTAGGGGTATTGAAAACTTATGTAGAACCATTGTTATATGCAGTGGATAATAATAGTCCTTATTATAATGAAGCAAAAAGATTAATAAATATGTTAAAAATGTTTTTACCAATACCTTCGGAAGATATACCACAAGATTCACTTCTACGAGAGTTTATTGGTGGAAGCTGTTTTAAATAAAAGAAAAGGAGAAAAGATAAAATGATAAAAGTAGCAATTAATGGATTTGGAAGAATAGGAAGGTTAGTATTTAGATTAATGGAAGACGACCCTAATTTTGAAGTGGTTGCCATTAATGATTTAACTGATGCTGAACAACTAGCTTATTTATTAAAATATGATACTAATCATAGAACTTATCGTGTAGATGAAATTTCACATGAAGAAAATAAAATAATTGTTGGCGGAAGAGAAATAACAGTTTTTTCAGAAATGGATCCTAATAATTTACCATGGCGTGATTTAGATATTGATGTAGTATTTGAATGTACTGGTAAATTTACAGATAAAGAAAAAGCTATGGCTCATATTAATGCTGGGGCTAAAAAAGTAATTATTTCGGCTCCTGCCAAGGGTGATGTTAAGACAATAGTTTATAATGTTAATAATGATATATTAGATGGATCTGAACAAATTATTTCAGCAGCGTCTTGTACTACAAACTGTTTAGCACCAGTACTAAGTGTATTAGATAATGAATTCAAAATAAAAAGAGGTTATATGACTACGATTCATGCTTATACTAATGATCAAGCAACTCTTGATGTTCCTTATAAAAAAGGTATAAAAGCTCGTCGTGGAAGAGCAGCAGCTGCTAATATTATTCCAACATCGACTGGGGCAGCAAGTGCAATTGGTAATGTTTTACCAAATTTAAAAGGTAAATTAGATGGAACAGCAATGCGTGTTCCCGTATCAACAGGATCAGTAATTGATTTGGTTTTAGAATTTGAAAAAATGACTACTGTTGAAGAAATAAATCAAGTATTAAAGGATCATGTAAATGAAACTTTGACATATACTGATGATCCCGTGGTATCAAGTGATGTTATTGGCTCACATTGTGGAGCTTTGGTTGATGGATTATCTACAAGCATCTTAGATGTTGATGGCACTCAGTTAATTAAAGTAGTAGCTTGGTATGATAATGAAATGGGATATTCTACCCAAATGGTTAGAACAGCTAAATATTTAATGGAGAAGTAGTACTTCTCTTTTTTTTTACAAAAATCATTTAAAAAATAATAGTATTATGTTATAATCGTTACTACGTGTACCAAAAGGAGGAATTATGACAGATAATATATTAGATTGTATTGAATTTGGTATAAAATATTCTAAATCGCCATTTACATTATTACATTATTATGCTTTTACGGAATTAGACCCACAAGAATTATCCACATATGCTAGTAAAAAAAGAAGAAATAGTTTAGCAGTAGGTATTAGAAATTTTGGACAAAAAGCAACTAAATATGCTAAAAAGCTTGATGAGGAAAAAGTTCAATGTTGTAATTTTGGCAATAATGAAAGAGTATTAACAAAAGAAGAACTCAATATTATTTATGAAAAAATGAAATATGAAGGATATCCATTATTGGATGTTGTCTTTTTTGAAGCTTGTAAAAGATACTTTTTAAGTGGTATTGATGCTATATCCAAACAGAATGTTAGAAAAGAGATAATTGCTATTCGAAACAAAACATTAAATAAAACTAAAAAATTAACTCTTAAAGATAAGTAAGAGTTAATTTTTTTAATTCTATTTCTGTTTATTGTAACTAATTTAATTATTATGATATAATTAGTATGATGATAAAGGAGGATATATGAAACAAACGATTAAAGATTTTAATTTAAAAAATAAAAAAGTAATAATTAGGTGCGATTTTAATGTACCTATTAAGGATGGTAAGATTATAGATGATAATCGGATTATTAGTAGTCTTGATACAATTAATTATGCATTAGATCATGATGCTAAAGTCATTTTGCTTTCTCATTTAGGACGTGTTAAAACAGAGGAAGATAAAGTAAAAAATGACTTAAAACCAGTAGCTATTCGTCTTCAAGAATTATTAAATAGGAAAGTAACATTTATTCCAGTAACAAGGGGAAAAGAATTAGAAGATGCAATTGCTGAAATGAATGAAGGGGAAGTTATTTTAATTCAAAATACTAGATATGAAGATTTAGAGGGTAAGAAAGAAAGTACTAATGATGCAGAATTAGGTCAATATTGGGCTTCATTAGGGGATATATTTATTAATGATGCTTTTGGTACTGCCCATAGAGCTCATGCTTCTAATGTAGGAATTGCTCAACATTTACCATCAGGTGTGGGTTTTTTAATGGAAAAAGAGCTAAAAGAGTTATCTATTTTAGATGAACCAGATAAGCCTTTTGTTGTTATTTTAGGAGGAAGTAAAGTTGAAGATAAAATAGGAGTGATAAAAAATTTAGTTAATAAAGCTAACCAAATATTAATCGGTGGTGGAATGTGCTTTACTTTTTTAAAGGCCCAAGGTATTAATGTTGGTAAATCTATTGTCGACGAAGATAATTTACAATTTACTAAGGAACTATTGATGCAGTATAACGATAAAATTATTTTACCAGTTGATGTGAAAGTAACTAATGAATATTCTAATGATACACCTAGTCATATAACTGATATTGATCAAATTGCATTAGATGAGATGGGATTAGATATTGGTCCTAAAACAGTAGCCTTATTTTCTAGTATAATAGAGAATGCTAAGGTAATATTTTGGAATGGACCATTAGGTGTATATGAATTTTCCAATTATGTAGAAGGTACTAAACAAATATTAGAAAAGATTATTAATGTCGATGCTAAAACTATTTTAGGTGGTGGTGATGTTGTTGCTGCTTGTAATAATTTAGGATTTAAAGATAAAGTTACTCATGCTTCTACTGGTGGTGGTGCAACACTTGAATATATCGAAGGAAAAGAATTGCCTGGTATTGCAGCAATAGACAATTTATAAGTATATGAAATACATAAAAAATATTAAAAAAAATGCTTTCATACTAATTCTAATCTTAATTATTATTTTATATTTTGTCTTAAAAGATGACTTTTTAAATATTGTTAATACCCTAAGTAAAGTTAATTTAAGTTGGATTATTATAGCCATTTTATTTGTTGTGATATATTGGTTATTAAAGACTGTTTGTATGTACATGATTACTAAAGAATATTCTAAAAAGATTAAATTCTCTAATGTTTTTAAATTAACACTTATAACGCAATTTTTTAATGGAATTACACCTTTTTCCACAGGAGGTCAACCTATGGAAGTGTATTATTTATCCAAAATGGGGATTAAAGCTACTAAGGGTACTAATATAATTGTTCAAAATTTTATTCTTTATCAAATGGCTTTAATAGTGCATGGTCTTTTAGCTATAACTTTAAATTATCAATTTCATGTCTTTAATGAAGTAGCCATTTTAAAAGAGTTAACTCTTGTTGGGTTTGTTATTAATACTTTTGTAGGAATTGGGTTATTATTTATTAGTTTTTCAACAAAATTTAATAAAAAAGTTATCAAATTAATAATTAATATTTGCTATAAATTAGGAATTGTCAAGAATAAAGAGGAAACGATTGATAATTGGATGGAAAAACTTAATGAATATCACGAAAGTGCTATGCTTCTTAAACAAAAAAAGAGCTTATTTATTAAGGGATTTATTTATAATTTTTTAGGATTAGGAGCTTTTTATATTATTCCTTTGTTTATTATATATAGCTTGGGTAATTATGATATTAATTTATTACAAGCATTATCATCATCTGCATATGTATTAATTATTGGAGCTTTTGTACCAATACCTGGGGGTAGTGGTGGTATTGAGTATGGTTTTATGCAATTTTTTGGTAATTTTATTTCTGGTACCATTCTATCAGCTAGTCTATTAATTTGGCGTTTTATTACTTATTATCTTGGCATAATTTTAGGAGCAATAGCAATCAATTTATTCAAAGGAGATGTTAATCGATGCGAATAGGTCTATTTACTGATACTTATCCTCCTTTTATTAATGGAGTATCAACTAGTGTCTGTATGTTAAAAAGAGCATTAGAAAAGAAAGGGCATCAAGTTTTTGTTGTTACTGTTAATGATAATAGTCTTAAATATAAAGTAGAAGAAGATAATAAAGTTTTAAGAATTCCAGGGATTCCTACTGGTATATATGATTATCGCTTAACAGGGGTATATCCCATTAGGGCGATAAATACTATTAAAAAATGGAATTTAGATATTATTCATTCACATACAGAATTTGGCATAGGAACTTTTGCTAGAATTTTAGCTAAACAGTTTAATATACCACTTGTTCATACTTATCATACTATGTATGAAGATTATGTACATTATATTACGCATGGATATTTTAATAAATCCAGTAAAAAGATTGTTGAATATTTAACTTTATTTTATTGTGATAAAACAGCTAATGAATTAATTGTACCAACTAAAAAAACGTATGATTTGTTTAAAGAAAAATATGACGTAGATAAAAACATTCATATTGTACCTACGGGTATTGAAATAGAAAGATTTTATCAAGAAAATGTTGATAGTAGCAAAGTTATGGAATTAAAAAAAGAATTACAATTATTAAAAGATGATTTTGTAATAGTTTTTGTTGGTAGAATTGCTGAGGAAAAAAATATTGTAACACTAATTGAGGCTCATAAGGATCTTATAAAAAAACATGCAAATATTAAATTAATTATTATTGGAGATGGACCAGATAGTGATAAATATAAAAAATTAGTTAATAAATATAAGATGGATAATAATGTTATTTTTACTGGAAAAGTTGCTTGGGAAAATATCCCTTGTTATTATCAACTAGCGGATATATTCGCGACTGCTTCTACAACAGAGACACAAGGACTTACTGTTATTGAAGCTATGGCCGGAGCTGTTTGTCCTGTTTGTATTGATGATGAAAGTTTTAGAAACGTAGTAGTCGATGGTTTAAATGGCCGTTTATTTAAAAATAAAAAAGAATATATTAAAATTATATATGAGTTGTATGATGATCATGTAAAATTGAAAAATTTATCACGCCAAGCTAGAATTAATGCTGAAAGATATAGTTCAAAATATTATGCTGAGGGTGTGTTGGATGTTTATGAACATGCTTTATCAAATAAAAAAAAGGATCAAAATCGATCTAAAATATCAAATATATTTAAATTTTTTAGGAGAAATAAACAATGAAATTAATTGTTGGAAATCAAAAATCATATTTAAATAGTGATGCAGTGGATATCTTTATAGATAATCTTAATACTATTCAAAAAAAAGATAATATTCTTATTTGCCCAAGTTCTATATATATAGAAAGGTTTATTCAGGGTGATATTAGAACTGGTTGTCAAAATGTTTCAAAGAATAAAAATGGCGGTTATACAGGAGAATTAGCAGTTGAACAATTAAAAAGTATAGGGGTATCATTTGCTTTGGTTGGTCATAGTGAAGTAAGAAAAAATTTTCATGAAACCATTGAAGATACTAATATTAAGATTCTTAAACTTATAGCTAATGATATTGTACCAATATTATGCGTTGGTGAGACTGATGAAGAAAGAGAAAATAATGAAACTATTGACGTTATTTTAAGACAAATACAAGGGGCATTAGAGGGCCTAAGTACTTATGATATTAAAAAAGTTATTATTGCTTATGAACCGGTTTGGGCAATTGGGACAGGAAATGTTCCATCTAATGAAGATATTGAAGAAGTAGTAGCAACCATAAGTGATTTCTTCTTTGATAATTATCAATTTAAAGCGATCATATTATATGGTGGTAGTGTTAATCCAAATAATATCGATACTTTAAATGAAATAAAAGGTATTGATGGATATTTAATTGGTGGTGCTAGTAGTAAGATAGATGAATTTATAGAAATAATTAATAAATGTCAAAAAGAAGATTAGTCTTCTTTTTTTATGTAGTATCATCATTAATAGATTTTGACAACTTTCGACATAACTTTACAAAACTAGCTAAAATTTGCTCTATAAAAAGATAGAATTTTGTTGTATAATTAGACTTGCATGTAGTAAGAAAGGATAGAATATGAAAAACATTAAAGTGCTTATGATTGACGATAATATTGAGTTAATCAAAATGGTGAAGGAGTATTTTAGTGATCATGCAAGTATTGATATATCTTTAGAAGCCCATGATGGTATTGAGGGTATGAAGTTAATTAAAGAACATCAAAATGATTACGATGTAGTAATTTTAGATTTAATTATGCCTAAAAAGGATGGCTTATCGGTTTTACAAGAAATGAAAGATGCTAATATAGACAAAAATGTTATTGTCTTAACATCTTATAATGCAGGTGATATGATAAGGAAAGTATCAGAATTGGGAATTAAGTATTTTATACTAAAACCTTTTGAACTAAGCGATCTTGAAAAAAGAGTTATTGACTGTGTAGAGGAACCTATTAAAGTTAATAAATCGATTGATATCTATTATAATAATTTACAAATATCAATTACTAAAATATTACATGAATTAGGTATACCATCGCATATTAAAGGTTATCAGTATATTAGAGAAGGTATCTCTATTCTCTATGAAAAACCAGAAGTAATTGGTGGAATTACCAAAGAATTATATCCAGACATTGCCCAAAAATTTGAGACAACTGTCTCACGTGTCGAACGCGCTATAAGGCACGCTATTGAAGTAAGTTGGAATAGAGGTAATTGGGATTTGATGGAAGAAATATTTGGTCATAGTGTCGATATAGATAAAGCTAAACCAACAAATTCAGAATTTATAGTAACTGTTGCAGATAAATTGCGTTTAGAATTTCATCAAGGCGTAAATATATAATCTATTAGTTGTCTTTAAGACAACTCAGACTGTTGACAAAGTAAAAATTGTTAATAGTCTTTTTATTTTTGAAAAAATGTATTATAATTAAATTGCGAGT
>CANRAE010000028.1 GCA_947628525.1 uncultured Bacilli bacterium | reverse complement strand
TATTATATGAAGATATTAAAAAAATATACATTTAAAAAGTTGAGCAAAATAACTCAACTACTTTAACAACTTGGAGCGTATAGAGAAGAAGTTGAATAACTTTTCTTATACTTAATAATAGGTAGTAATAACTACTAACTAATAAAATTGTACCAAATATTTTCCTAAAATGATATAAGAAATATTAAAATATGCAATTATTTGTTATAATTATATACATAGGAGGTCGAATTTTATGAAAAAAGAAATAGATTTAGATGATTCAAAAATATTTTCTGATGAGTTATTAGAAACATTAGATAGTAAAAAGGAAGAAAATACTGTTGGTAATATATTAAAAAGAATGTTTAATGGGGAACCAAAAAATGTTAACCCTCTAACAGAAATACCAAAACCTCAAATGAGATTGTTTGGCTTTTTTGGCGCTTTTAATAGTGTATATTTTGATACTGAAGAAGAATTAATAGAATGGTTAAAAAATCATAATATAGATTTTGGTAACATATGTGTAATGGATTATTTAGGAACTGTTGCTGGTCGTAGTGATGTTATTAGATTAACATATAAAAATGATAAATCAATTCTTTACACGGCTTGTGATGAAGATGGTTATGGAATTTATAATGCAGAAAGAAGCACATATAGAGGAGAATTTGTTTGGGAATATAATTATGGTAGTATAAGTGATGAGTATGCTGCTTTTAGAGATAGAGGTATTGTTTTTGAAAATGATATTTATGGAAAAATTGAAGAAAGAAATAGAAAAATAATGGCTATGTTTGAAGAAAGTAGACAACAAGTATTAACTAAGAAAAATTGCAACAATAATAAAAGTAAATAAAAACTGGGGCATATTTTGTAAGCTTCGCTGATGAAATTAGCAATTAACTTTTATAAATTTATTGTAATTCAAAAGCATAATTTAATTTATACCTTTTAAATATGTTTTGCAAAGAGTCTCAAAAGGGAATATTCCCTTTGCATACCGTTATTGGCTCTGCCAATGACGTAGTATGTTTACTATGTTGGAAAAATGGTATTATTAAATCCGAGCATTTGAAATTTGCTCGGGCTTTTTATATGTACAAAAAAAACTAACATTTCTGTTAGCATTTATTACTCTCGAAATCTCAAAAGTTCGAGTTTCCTATCATATTGGAGGGCCTAGTCGGATTTGAACCAACGATCAGGGAGTTGCAGTCCCACGCCTTACCACTTGGCTATAGACCCAAAATAATATATGTTAAATCAACATATAAATATTCTCATATTTTTAACTTTTTGTCAATAACATAAAAAGTGTTCTTTGCTAATTATTGCCATATTCCATATAATGTTCGATAAAGTAAGCTATTCCATCTTGATCGTTAGACAAAGTTATAAAATCAGCTTCGTTTTTTAAGTGCTCACTAGCGTTTTCCATGGCAACTTTAAAACCTACACTTTGAAATAAAGCAATATCATTATCACTATTACCAAAACCTATTGTTTCATTTTTATTTATTCCTAAATATTTTAATAATTCGGTAATACCATTTCCTTTATTAATACCTTGATTAGTAATATCAAAAGCATAGTGATGATGATCTTTAATTTTTAAACTGTAATTACTTGATGCATTTGGAATATGAAGAGATATTTCTTTTTGAATAAATTGTTCTAATTTTTCAGCTTTATAAAAATCATCACTATATGTAACTATTTCATATATTTCTGTATTTTTTAGTGCTAGAATATCTTTTATTAAATCAATGCTTAGATATTTGCTATATTTATGATTAGTAGTATTAAAAAAGATTGTTATTTGGTTATCTAGGCAATAATCATTTATTTTTTTGACCTTTTCAAAGTCTATTTTATTAGTATATATATTACTTTGAGTGTTGCAATCGTATATTTCAGCACCATTACAAGAAATAATATACTGGGATCCATGGGCCATTTTGTTGATATATTGGGCATATTTATTATCTCTTCCTGAACAAAGAACTACATAAATACCTTTATTGGTGATCTGGGTAATAGCTTCTCTTGTGTGTTCTGTTACTTGGTTAACATTATTAGTTAATGTTCCATCAATATCGATAAAAATAGCTTTAATATTAGTTAGTTTCATTAACATCACCCATAATATTATATCATGCAATTATGAAAAGAAATAGACATCTAAATGCAAAGGTGTTATACTGAAAAAGGGGAAAATATTATGCAAGACATTGATATGAAAATTTTAAATTTGTTAAAAAAGGGTACTACTTTAAAAGAGTTAATGGAAAAGACGGTAATGTATCCATCCGAAATAGCAGTAAAATTAAATAATTTAGAAAATAAAGGTTATGAGATTCATCGTCTTTTTAATGAGAATGGGGTTAAATTCCAACTTTTAGAACAATTAAAACCCGTTTCTTATCAAGATAATTTATGGATTAAATTTGGTACTAAAATGACTTTTTTAGTGATTGCTGATACTCATTTTGGTAATGCAGATGAAAACTTAGAATTAGTTGAGCAAGTTTATCAATATGCTATTAAAAATGATATTAAATATATTTTCCATTTAGGTGACTTAATTGAAGGAGTTAGTCTTGCTAATTCAAATAATGATCGAGTGATTAGAACTAATATTCATGATCAAATTGATTTTATTACCAAATATTATCCTAAAAGTGATACTGTTAATACACTTTATATTTTAGGAAATCACGATTATCGTGCTTTAAAAAATGAGTGTATCGATATTGCCAAAGTTATTACTAAAAGAAGACCAGATATGCATTTTTTAGGATATCAAAATAGTAAAATAAGACTTGGTAATAGAGTTATTTTATTGCAACATCCTTTTACAATAGAACGTGAAGAAAAATATGATAAAGCTATTAATGAAACATATGATGATACTCGTTTTGATTTAGTTTTTCGAGGGCATACACATCATAATAACATTTATTTTAATTCTTTTGGCAGTATTGTGGTAAATGTACCTGCTTGTTATACTACCACCATAAGGCCCTATACTAGTGCTTATGAAGCAACTATTAAAGATAGTGATACTATATCTAATGTAGAATTAACTAATCTTGTCTTATCAAATTTTTCTTCTTCGCCAATTCCTTTATCAGTGAATAGATATAGTTTGAAGAAAAAGTTATAAAATAATAGGTGTGCAATATAAATAGTAATTGACTTATAAATAAATATAAATTATACTTATAGAAATAAAGTTGAAAAGATGGCAACCACTAAATAATTTTGGTTTATTGGGCAAGGAGAGACATTATGTTATTAGATTTAAAAGATTTGTATGTACAAGAAAAACAACTATTAAATAAAGAGGTTATTTTACAAGGATGGGTAAAAAACCATCGTAAACAAAAAGAATTTGGTTTTATTGATTTTAATGATGGAACTACTTTTAAAAATTTGCAAATTGTTTATGATAATCAATTAGATAATTTTGCTGATATACAAAAAATACATCTTGGAAGTGCTATAACGGTTAAAGGTAGTTTAATTAAATCAGAGGGTGGTAAGCAAGATTATGAATTGAAATTGACAAGTATAGTAGTAGAGGGTGATTGTCCTGATGATTATCCACTACAATCTAAGGGACGTCCTACTAGGGAATATTTAAGAGAGATTGCATATTTGCGTCCTAGAACTAACTTGTTTAATGCTTTATTTAGAGTAAGAAGTGTAACTGCTTATGCAATTCATCAATTTTTTCAAGAAAGAGGCTTCGTTTATTTTCATGCTCCTTTAATAACAGCTAGTGATTGTGAAGGGGCAGGGGAAATGTTTCAAGTTACTACTTTGGATTTAGATCGTGTAGCAAGTAACGGTAAAGTGGAGTACGATAAAGATTTCTTCGGTAAAAAAGCATCACTTACCGTATCTGGACAATTGCAAGCTGAGACTTTTGCTCTTAGTTATAAGAAGACGTATACTTTTGGCCCAACTTTTAGAGCTGAAAATTCTAATACGAAAACACATGCTAATGAATTTTGGATGATTGAACCAGAAATAGCTTTCTGTGATTTAGATGGTGATATGGACATTATGGAAGAAATGCTTAAATATATTGTTGAATATGTTTTGGATAATTGTCCTAATGAAATGGAATTTTTTGATAAATTTGTCGAAAAGGGATTACTTGATAAATTACATAAATTGCTTAATAGTAAATTTACTCGTATTGATCATGAAGATGTGATTACGATTTTGAAAAAGGCTGATGTTAAATGGGAATTTACTCCTGAATATGGGGAAGATATAGCTAAAGAACATGAGAAATATATTACCGAATATTTTAATGGACCTGTGTTTATTAAGAATTGGCCAAAAGATATTAAAGCATTTTATATGAAACAAAATGCTGATGGTAAAACAGTTGCTGCCGTGGATTTAGAGGTTCCTGGTGCTGGTGAATTAATGGGTGGAAGTCAAAGAGAAGAAAGCTATGATAAATTAATAAGTAGAATGCAAGAATTAAAAATGAGCACTAGCGCATTGGATTGGTATTTGAATCTTAGAAAATATGGTGGATGTGTTCATTCAGGATTTGGTATGGGGTTTGAACGTTTACTTATTTATTTGACAGGAGTAGACAACATTAGAGATGTAATTCCTTTCCCAAGGACACCAGGAAACTGTGATTATTAATAAAAATTTGTAAAAAAAGTATTGCCAAGAAATAAAAAAGCATATATAATAAAGAAGTCTTGTTAAAAAAGACTTCTATTAGTGCTCGATTAGCTCAGTTGGTAGAGCATCCGGCTGTTAACCGGCAGGTCGTAGGTCCGAGTCCTACATCGAGCGCCATTTTTTTTGGCCAGTTGGTGAAGTGGCTTAACACACCGCCCTTTCACGGCGGCATTCACGGGTCCGAATCCCGTACTGGTCACCAAATTGATAAGAAACTCAAAGATTTGAGTAAAAATAGAAAACGTATTTGTTAAAAGTACGTTTTTATTATAATGTATTGTTAAGTTAAAAAGTTACTCGATTTATATTGGAACTGACACTTATTTAGAAATAAGTGTTATTTTTTTAATATAATAATATAACCTAATTATCTTAAATTAATATTGCAAAAGTTGACAGTTTGTCAATTTTAAACAAAGTTGAAATTTGTTAACTTATAATTAACACCAAAAGAGGTGTTTTAATTGGAAATCTTGTCAAAAAGATTAGTTGAGTTACGAAATTCAAAAAAATACACCCAAGAAAAACTAGGTAGTTTAATCAATGTTAATAAATCTGCTATATGTCGCTTTGAAAAGGGTAATCGTATACCACCATTAGAAGATTTAATAGCTTTATCAGAAATTTTTCAAGTTAGTCTTGATTATTTAGTAGGGAACGATTCTTTTGTGATTGCTGAGGATAATGAGCATTATGGTATTAAAATGTCCAAAGAAGAGATCAGATTTATTAAATTAATTAGAAATAATTCCAGATTATATAGTGATATGATCAATAATCCTGACAATTTTGTCGATCGTATGAAATTAAAATTATAAAAGCTTAATTGATATTATATTGATTAGGCTTTTATTAATTTCTAGACAAAATTAAATTTATGGTGCATATACTAAAAATAGGTGAAGTATATGCGTTTGTCTGATTTACAAAGTAAAGATATTGTTAATGTTATCGATGGTAAAAATATCGGCAATATCATCGATGTACGCATTAATGAAAATAGTGGGGTAATCGAAGCTTTGGTTATAGAACCAAATCGAAACTTTTTTTCCTTCATGAATAAGGGTGCTGATACAGAGATAAATTGGAGAAATATTACTAAAATAGGAGAGGATGTAATTTTAGTAAATATTACTTTATAATTATCTTTTTTTTTGATAAAATTAATTTTGGTGAAAGATATGAAAAAAGTAATTTATTTGATTGCATTCATAGGTATCTTAATAGATCAAATAACGAAAATATTAATAAGTAACTTTATTGTTGATGTACCAATCATTCCACATTTTTTTAGTTTAACTTATGTAAGAAATACAGGAGGAGCATGGGGGATTTTAAATGATAATCTTTGGCTTTTAATTATTATTAGTGTTGTTGCTCTTTTTGTTATTAATAAAGTTATTTTTGAAGAAAAAAAACTTAATAAACGTTTAGCATTAAGTTATGGCTTTTTAATAGGAGGTATTTTTGGCAATTTATTAGATCGCCTATTTAGAGGTTATGTAGTTGATTTTCTAAATTTTCAATTTCCTTGGTATGATTTTCCTGTCTTTAATATAGCGGATTGTCTGATTGTGTTTGGTGTTATAATAATGTTTATTGAAGTTATTTGGAGTACTAAAAAAGCAAAGTAGGTGGTAATTGTGCAAATAAAGGTAGATACAAGTAATATACGAATTGATCAATATTTAAAAGATCAACTTAATATATCTCGTAGCAAAATTAAAAAATTAATTGATGATGGCCGTATTTTAGTCAATGATAAAAAGATCAATGCTAGTTATTTAATAAAAGAAGATGATGTTATTACTGTTAATGACGATTTGTCTTTTGATATTCATATTGAAAAAGAAAATATCCCTATTCATATAGTATATGAAGATGATTATTTGTTAATTGTCGATAAAGAAAGTGGTATGGTAGTTCATCCTGCTCCTGGCAATTATCATGGCACCTTAGTTAATGCTTTAATGTATAAAGTAAATTTACAAGGGATAGATAAAGTAAGACCTGGTATTGTTCATCGTATTGATAAAGATACTAGTGGTCTTTTGGTTGTTGCTAAAAGTGATGAAATGCATGATAAATTAAGTAATATGATCAAAGCAAAAGAAATAGAACGTATTTATATTGCCTTAGTAGATGGTGTTATTAAACATGATACTGGAACTATTGATGCTCCTATCGGAAGGGATATTAATAATCGTAAAAAAATGATGGTTACGGATATAAATAGTAAAAATGCTATTACCTTTTTTAGAGTTTTAAAACGTTATAAAGATAAAACTTTAATTGAATGTAAATTAGAAACAGGAAGAACGCATCAAATTCGTGTTCATATGAGTTATATAGGTTATCCTATTTTTAATGATCCATTATATGGTAAAAGTAAAAAAACAACTGCCTTTGGTCAATTTCTTCATTCTAAAAGCATTCGTTTTATTCATCCAATAACTAAGCAAGAAATTTATTTTGAAAGTCCTTTACCAAAAGAATTTAGTGATTATTTGGCAAAGTTAGATTTAGAACAATAATTTATAAAAAATCTTATTTGTTTATCAATTTTTTAGTGATATAATTAAATTGGAAAATATGGAGTGATAATGATGGCAAAAAGAAAAAGAAGAAAAGAAGATAAGAGTAAGAAATTTCCTTTTATTAATGAATTATATGGGATAGGTTTAATTCTTTTATCTATTCTTGGAATTGGTATAAATAAACCACTAGGGTTAGTTGGAAAATTATCACGTTCTTTTGCTGTTTTTTTAACAGGTAGTTGGGATATTGTCTTTTTAGCTATATGTTTTGTCATAGGTGGTTATTTATTAATAAAAAGAGATAAACCTAAATTTTTTACGACACGTTTAATCGGGGTATATATTTTAGCAATTGGTATTTTAGTTTTTTCGCATTTAACATATGTTAGCCTAAATAATGGCCAATCAATTATTATTTTTAAGGAAACGGTTAATAGTTTGATGAATAATTTTGATGCGATTATGCGTGGATCAAAGTTTACTCCTAGTGGTGGAGGTTTATTGGGATGCAGTTTAGCAGTCTTATTTAATATGCTTTTTGATTATTCTGGAACTAAGATTGTTGCTATTGTTTTAATGCTTTTTGGTGGATGTTTATTTACTGGAATATCTTTGATCGATCTTATTCGCAATGGTCTTAAAAAAGGTAAAAATTTGGTTATTCATGATCATGATAATGATGATGAAACTGAGGAAGAAATATCTTCTAGTGTTGTGATTAACGATAATACTGATGACGGCAATAATAAATTAGTTGTTTCCAGTATTGAAGAACTTACACACAGTCATGAAATAGAAAAGAAAGAAGAAGAAAATCCTAATATTAAGCCAGTGATTAATGATACTAATAATAACAACGAAACAGTTAGTAATATGAATTATCATTTACCACCATTATCTTTGTTAAATCCTCCATCTAGATCAAAAAATAACAATAATCAAGCTTCGATAGAGAACAATATAGTTATTTTGGAACGCGTATTAAAAGATTTTGGCATTATAGGTAAAGTGGTAGAAGTAAATAGTGGACCTAGTGTTACCCAATATGAAATGGAAATTCAAAGTGGAACTAAATTAAGTAAGCTTTTAAGTATTAATAAAGAAATATCATTGGCCCTAGCCAAAAAAGATGTTCGTATCCAAGCACCAATTCCGGGAAAAAGTACCGTTGGAATTGAATTAGCCAACGATGTTACGTCTCCTGTATCTTTAAGAGAAATATTAGAGACTATTCCTAGTAATAAAGCTAATAGTAAATTATTAGTAGCTCTTGGTAAAAATATTATGGGTAAAAGTATTTTTTGTGAAATAGATAAAACACCGCATTTATTAGTAGCAGGTGCTACTGGTAGTGGTAAATCCGTTTGTATTAACTGTATGATTGCCTCTATTTTGATGCGTACTAAACCTGATGAAGTAAAATTAGTAATGGTCGATCCTAAAAAAGTCGAATTAAGTATTTATAATGGTATACCACATTTAATGATGCCAGTTGTAACCGATCCTAAGAAAGCAAGTGTTGCTTTACAAAAAATTGTTAGTGAGATGGAATCACGTTATGACTTATTCAGTGAAAAAAATGTTAAAAATATTGCTACTTATAATGAATGGGTCGATAAAGAAAACGCTAATAGGGTAGATACGGATCGTATTAAGAAAATGCCTTATATTGTGGTTTTAGTAGATGAGTTAGCTGATTTAATGTTAGTTGCAAGTAAAGAAGTTGAGGATTCGATTATGCGTATTACCCAGATGGCTCGTGCCGCAGGTATCCATTTAATTGTAGCAACGCAAAGACCTTCAACAGATGTTATTACTGGTGTTGTTAAAGCTAATATTCCATCACGTATATCTTTTGCTGTATCATCTAGTATTGATTCACGTACTATTCTTGATATGATAGGTGCGGAAAAATTATTAGGTAAAGGAGATATGTTATTTTTACCAATGGGTGAAAGTGTTCCTCAACGTGTTCAAGGTGCTTATGTTTCAGATGAAGAATTACAAAAAATTGTCGATTACACTGTTTCGCAACAAAAAGCCCAGTATGATGAAAGATTTATGAATCTTACTCCTGCTAAGGAAATGGGTAACGCTGGTGGTGAAGTAAATATTCAGGATGAAGAATATGATGATCCATTATATAACGATATCGTGGAATTTGTAGTAACGACAGGTAAAGCTAGTGCTTCTTTATTACAAAGACGTTTTAAGTTAGGTTATAATCGAGCAGCACGAATTGTTGACTTACTTGAAGAACGTGGTATCATCGGTCCTCCTAATGGTTCAAAACCAAGAGAAGTTTTGGTAAAACTCGATCACAATGACAATCAAGAAGAAAATGAATAAAAGTTACTCTTGGGAGTAGCTTTTTAATAATTTTTTACAGGTTTTATTTAAATTATGGTATCCATCTTGATAGAAAGTTACATCTAAATTAGATAAATCTTTAATAATATTCTCTTCTGTTAATTTAGGAAGAGTAGTAAGATTATAAATAGCTTTTTCAGGATCGATCAAATACAAATGATATAAGTCGAGCGCTATTAAGAAAGAAGATATTTGATCGATAGCTTTAATCGTATCCATATTCATATAATCTAAAATATCATTACCATCGTTGATATCTAAATCGTCAAAACCTCTTATCATAAGATTATTATTAATATGAGTTAAATTAATTTTTCCTTTGGCATTAATATTATGTATAACCTCATCAAAAACAACTACATAAACAATTTCATTAATGATATTTTTTAATTCCATTTTTTCTAAACTACTAATAGATTCTTGATTGATGGTAGGATGAAGTGCTTTTATTATATCACTAGTTATAAATTCGATAAAAAAAGCCTTCCACTTCGTCATACATCGATGCTTGGTTATTTTTTATATAAATATTTTTATTAATGATCATATGCATGCATTCATGAACTAGTGTAAAAATATCATAAATATTATTGTAACGACTTACTATGGCATAAGGAATGTGATTGATTGTATCAAAAACAGTAAAACCATATATAGAGTCAAGGTTAACTTTATTGGCACTTTTAATTAATAATTGCCTTTTATTACTATCAATTATTTTATTAAATTCTTGATAAAGATAAGGCACTTTTGTTTGTTTAAATATGTAAGAGGCAAAATCTACTAAATCTTGATTATTAATATATAGTTGTTGGGGAATTACTTTTATATCAGTATCTTCTATTTTGTAATATTTTTTGGCGATAAGACCAGCATTGCTAGTTAATAGTATTTTAGTAGGGTCGATATTGGCAACAAAATTATTTAAGAAATCTAATAAATCTATTTTGGGAGTTGGAGAATTTTCTAGTTTAGTACAACGTTTGTCGTAAAATTCTAACAAAGAATTGTAAGCTGCAATAGATTCTTTGAGATCGTTATTATTATTATTTTCATTTAATTTTGCTTGTAAATTGTTGCGCATATTACGTAAGTAATTGATATCAAAATCATATTTTTTCATATTATCCCCTCTTGATGGCCTATTATATTAAAAGATCTATTAAAAGTCAATTTAAAATCCGGTTTAGTTATGGTATAATTAATTTAGAAAGGATGTGTTAAAATGGCGACAGCACATATTATGTCATCTAAGGAGGATATTGCAGATACTGTAATTATGCCCGGAGATCCTAATCGTGCTAAATATATTGCTGAAAATTATTTAACAGATGTTAAAGAAGTAAATAATGTCAGAAATATGACGGCTTATACTGGTAATTATAAAAATAAGCGAGTAACTATTTTCCCTTCGGGAATGGGAATCCCTAGTATGGGCATTTATGCCCATGAGTTATTTAACTTTTATGGTGTTGAAACAATAATTAGAATTGGTACTTGTGGAGCATATAAAGCTAATTTAAATTTAATGGATATTATTTTAGTTGATCAAAGTTATACTAACTCCAATTTTAGTAACTATTATTCAGGAAATATTCTAGATTTTGCGAGAGGTAATAAAGAATTAAATAATATTATTAAAGAAAAAGCTCAACAATTAAATAAAAAGGTACATATTGGTAATGTTTATTGTAGTGATTGCTTTTATTCACTTGTAGATAAAGAAGCTGCCATTGTTAAAGAAAAAGATTGTTTAGCTGTCGAAATGGAAAGTTTCGCTTTATTTCATATAGCAGCTTGTGCTAATAAAAAAGCATCTGTTGTTCTTACGGTATCTGATTCTTTGGTTACTAATGAACGAACATCAGCAGCAGTTAGAGAACAAGGTTTAGATGACATGATCTTATTAGTATTAGAGGCAATTGTATAATAAAAAAAGTAATAGTGTATATAATAATAAAGTGAGGAGGGCATATGCAATATAAGAAGATAGAATTAGGTTCATATAATGTCCATTTAATTAAAACAGATAAATTTAAAACCGTTAATGTTCAGATTATTTTTAGTGATGAAGTAAAAAAAGAAGAAATAACGATTCGTAATTTTTTAGCCGAAATGCTTACTTATTCATCGAATAAATATCCAACCAAAAAAGATTTGGCAACCGCTTCCCAAGATTTGTATGCGGTTAATGTTTATTCTACTTGTTATCGTTTAGGAAATTTTTATAATACCGATATTAATTTATATTTTTTAAATGAAAAATATACAGAGAGCGGTATGATGGAACAAAGTTTAAATTTTCTAAAAGAAATTATTTTTAATCCCAATGTTCATAACAATCAATTTGATAGTACTTCTTTTCAGATTATTAAGAATAATATGCGAATGCAGATCGAAAGTATTAAAGAAGATACTAGAAAATATAGTATGATCAAAATGTTAGAAAATATGGATAGTAAAAGTCCATATAGTTACCATGGTTTTGGTTATTTAGAAGATTTAGAAAAAATAGATGAAAAAAATTTATATGAATATTATAAAAAATTTATTTCTTCATCTAATATCGAATTTTTTGTAATAGGAGACATTGACTTTGATAAAGTCGGAGAACTTATTAAAAATAATTTTCCATTTAATACTTTAAAGAAGAAAAAGAAAGATCCAACTATTGTTCATAAACATATTAAAAAACGCGCTAAAACGATAATTGAAGAAGATGATATTAATCAAGCTAAATTAACGATCGGTTGTAAAATTCATGATTTGAAAGAATTTGAAAGAAATTATGTTTTGACACTCTATAATATTATCTTAGGTGGTGGCAGTGAATCATTATTATTTCAAAATGTAAGAGAAAAACATTCTTTGTGTTATTATATTTCCTCATCAGCTAATAAAGTTGATAATTTAATGATTATATCATCAGGTATTGCTAAAAATAATTTAAAAAAGACCCTTACTTTAATTAAAAAAGAAATGAAAAATATCAGTGATGGTAATTTTGACGATGATTTAATTGAAAGAGCTAAAACTAGATATATTAGTATTTTAGATGAAATGTATGATTATCCTAATCAAATAATATCTGCTTATTATGCTTCAATTATTTTAAATGCTGATTTCCCAGAAGTACGAAAAGAAAAAATAATGCAAGTAACCAAAGAAGATATAATAAAAATTAGTAATAAAATAAGAATTGATACTATTTATTTACTAGGGGGGAGAAATCATGAATAAATTTGAATTAATTGGTACGGATACGTTTGTATATAATGAAAAGTTACCATGTGGATTAGATGTGTATTTAATACCCTTTGCCCAAAAAAAGAACTATTTTATGAGTTACTTTACTAAATTTGGATCAATTAATACGGAATTTAGCTTGCCATATGAGAAAAAGACGATTAAAGTTCCTAGTGGTATAGCTCATTTTTTAGAACATAAAATGTTTGAACAAGAAAATGGTGAAGTACCTTTTGATTTCTTTTCACAAAGTGGGACAGGATGTAATGCTTCAACGGGTTTTAAAGCAACTAGATATATTGTCTATGGTACCAATAATTTAAAAGAGAATTTATCATATTTAATTCAATTCGTAAATAGTCCTTATTTTACGCCTTTAAATGTCGAAAAAGAGAAAGGTATTATTGCCGAAGAAATAAAAATGTATGATGATAATCCAGAATGGATTTTAACAGAAGAAATGGAAAAAGCAACTTTCAAAGTTCACCCTATTAGGGATGATATAGCAGGATATATCGATACAATAGCTAATATTAATTGTGATCAATTATATCAGTGTTATAATGCTTTTTATCAACCTAGTAATATGGGTCTAGTTATAGGTGGTAATTTTGATGTTGAAGAAATCACGGCTATAATTAGAAATCATCCACTTTTAAAAGACCGTCAAAAAACAGAACTTCCTATTCTAAAAAAATGTAATGAGCCTCTTTCTGTAAATACAAAATTATTAAAAATTCCATGCCATAATATTGCTAATCCTAAAGCTGGTTTTTCGATTAAACTACCGCTAAAAGGTATTAAAGATGTATATAGTTATAATGTATATATAGGAATGATTTTGAATATTATTTTTGGTACATCTTCCACTTTTAGAGAAGAAGCTATGAAAAATAATTTGTTATCATCTATGATTTTTGAAAGAATGATAGTTGACGATTATTTAGTAATTAGTTTTTGGCTTGAAAGTTTAGATCCTATGACTTTAATTGATAAGATTAAAGATGTTTTTAATAATTATGAAATAACTAAGGAAGAAGTGGAGCGTTGTAAAAAAGTATGGATATCATCCGAAGTAGTCATGACCGATAATGTTGAATTGACAGTTGATAATTTGATTAATGATATAATTGAGTATGGTAAAGTTATAAATGATCGTATTAAAGAAATAAGAAAGATGAATTTAGATGAACTTAATAAAATAAAAAAGACTATTTCTTTGGATAATAATGCGGTTGTTATATTATTACCAGAATTAATGGAAAAGAAAGCATCGTAATGATGTTTTTTTGTTAATTAAAATTTCTTGCATATCTTTTAGTGTTTGATTATAATTTAATCAATAGGTGATTAAAATGAGGCAAAGTGTTAAAGTAGTTACCAATGAGTTGAATTTTAAATTTAGGGTAGCAGGTTTAATTATAAAAGATAATAAAGTATTGCTTGTTAAAATGGACAAAGCTAATTTTTGGTGTTTACCAGGTGGTTATGTCGAATTAGGTGAGACCACGATCGCAGCTTTGAAAAGAGAATTAAAAGAAGAAATCCAAAAAGATTTTATTATAGATAAATATTTAGGAGTAATGGAAAATTTCTTTATTAATAAATATGATCAAAATATTCATGAAATATCCTTTTATTATTTAGCTTCATGTAGTGAAAATATAAGTAGTAATGATTTTCAAATAGTTGAAAATGATAAGGGACATATTGTTAATTTAGAATTTAAATGGCAAGATATAGAAGAACTAGATAATTATAATATTAAACCTGAATTTATCAAGGAATTATTAAAAAAAGATGATTTAGAATTTAAACATTTCGTGATGAAAGAACAATAAAAATCTTTATTTATTGTTTAAAATATTATATAATAATATAGCAAAGGAGAATGCATATGGATGAGTCATTAGATAGGAAAAATCTCATTGTTATGAAATTGCTACATTATTTTATTACTGAGCAAAATTATAATCCTATTATTTTACAAGGTGCCGAAGATGAAATATGGTTAGAAAATTTAGAAAGTGATTATAAAGTTATTCGTATTGTTTCTAATCATATTCATAATGATGAACAATTGGATTTTGATTTATATAAATCAAAGCATATTTTAAAGAAAATTAAAAAGAAAACTTTTTCTTTAAAAATGAAAGCTTTAAATATATATACTGATTTAGGTGATAATGTTGAATTAAAAGAGAATGGAGATATAGATTGTATTTATTTATATGATGAAAAGGATATTAAAAATTATGACTTTTTATATAAATATTTTCCAGATATAAATAATAAATTGAAGTTTTCAGAAGAAGGATTGCAGTTATTTATTAAAATAACTAATGATATTAATAATAAAAATAGAAATGATGCCATGAAAGCTGAAGAAGTTTTTAAGCCTAAAAAGAATATTGTAACTATGGTTTTGATTGTTATTAATGTATTGATTTATGCTTACATGACTCTATCTGGTAAGTGGGAGTATATTGTTAATAAATATGCTACTTATGGACCTTCTATTGTCCATGGGAAAGAATATTATCGTCTAATAACAGGAGCTTTTTTACACGCTAATATAATTCATTTAGTTTTTAATTGCTATTCTTTATACATAATTGGTACTCAAATAGAGAATTTTATGGGAAGATGGCGTTATTTAGTTATTTACTTTGTAAGTATTATTACTGCTAGTTTATTATCTATTGTTTTAAACAATACAGCAAGCATTGGTGCTAGTGGAGCTATTTTTGGTTTAATGGGAGCCTTACTTTATTTTGGTTATCATTATCGTGTTTATTTGGGAAGTGTCTTAAAAAGTCAAATTATTCCTTTAATCATTCTTAATTTATTAATTGGTTTTATGAATCCTGGTATTGATAACTTTGCCCATATAGGTGGACTTGTCGGGGGATGTTTAGCTTCCGTAGGAGTAGGTGTTAAATATAAAAGTACTAAATTTGAAATTGTCAATGGCATTATTGTGTTAGTACTATTCATTGCCTTTTTAACATATATGGCTTTTCATTATATTTAGTTGATTAGTTTTGATTAATTTGTTAAAATATAATTAGAAATGATAGAGGTGGTTAATAATGGATAATGAAGCAACTAATTTATATTCCATAGAAGAATTTGAAGAAAAATTAGTAAGCGATACGTTGGAAGATGTATATCTTGCCTTAGTAGAACGAGGATATAATCCAATTAATCAAATTGTAGGTTTTTTAATGAGTGGTGATCCTGGTTATATTTCTTCACATAAAGATGCAAGGAAAAAGATTATGAAGATCGATCGAAATAAAATCATCGAAGTTTTACTTAAAAGCTTTGTCAAAGGTAAATAATGCGTTATTTAGGTTTAGATTTGGGAAGTAAAACCTTAGGACTTGCTGTTAGTGATCCAACGGGTTTAATCGCATCTAGTTATGGCATCTTACGCCATAATGAAGAATATGATAAATTAATTGAAGAAATAAAAAAAATCGTGATTGAAAAAGAAATTGATGCCATTGTTTTAGGACTTCCTAAAAATATGAACAATACGATTGGTCCAAAAGGCGAATTATCATTTCAATTTAAAGAAAAACTCGAATCAAAAATAAACATACCTGTTTATTTAATGGACGAAAGATTAACAACCAAACAAGCTAATGATTTGTTAATTAAGAATGATACTAGAAGATCCAAAAGAAAACAAGTAATTGATAGTATGGCAGCAACGATTATATTGCAATCATTTTTAGATAAAGGAGATAAATAATATGGAAAATAATAATACTTTTAAAGTAATTAATGATGATGGACAAGAAATACTATGTGATATTCTTTTCACTTTTGATTCAGAAGAAACAAAGAAAAGCTATATTGTATATACTGATAATAGTTATGATAAAGATGGCAATATTCAAGTTTATGCTTCAATTTATGATCCTAAACAAGATAATCCTAAATTAGATCCAATTGAAACAGAACAAGAATGGAAAATAATTGAAACCATTTTAAATACTCTTCAAGAAGAAATAAAGAAGAAAACAAATAAAGAAAGTAAAGAAGAAAGTAGCGAGCAATAATGCTCGTTATTTGGTTGAGGTAAATATGAAAATTTTTAGAAATGTAGCTCTTATTATCTTAATTTGTTTAACAATATTAATTGTAACGTTTGGGGTATTATTTAAAATTAATTTATCACCAATAGATAAAGATTCAACAAAAAAAGTTGTAGTTGTTATTCCTAATAGTGTTTCTACAAAAGAAATAGGGAAGATTTTAAAAGATGAAGGCTTGATTCGCAGTAGTAATTTCTTTTATTTATATTTAAGAATTTATAAAATTAATAGTTTAAAAGCATCTAGTTATGAATTAAGTCCTAGTATGTCGTTAAAAGAAATTGTTACGACTTTGGAAAAAGGTAATAATTATAATCCTGATATGGTTTCTATTACTTTTCAAGAAGGTATTAATATGCGTAAGATAGCATCAATTATTGCCTCTAAAACGAATAATAGTGAACAAGATGTCTATGATAAGTTAAAAGATCAAGACTATTTAGATAATTTGATATCTAATTATTGGTTTTTAAGTGATGTAATAAAAAATAGTGATATATATTATTCTTTGGAAGGATATTTATATCCGGATACTTATTTTTTACAAAATAAGGATGTCAGCGTTGAATCTATTTTTAAAATGATGTTGGATCAAACTAATCGTAAGCTAACGCCTTTAAAAGAAGATATGGAGAAAAAGAAAATAACTTCTCATGAATTGTTGACCTTAGCATCCATAATTGAATTAGAAGGTGTAACTATTGAAGATCGAAAGAATATATCTAGTGTTTTTTATAATAGAATAGAAAATAATATGAGTTTAGGTAGCGATGTAACTACTTATTATGCCTTTAAAATAGATATGAATGAACGTGATTTAACAACAAATGAGATTAATTCTTATAATTTATATAATACAAGAGGACCACAAATGGAAGGAAAATTACCAATAGGACCTGTATCTAGTCCTTCATTTGAGAGTATAGATGCAGCCTTAAATCCTAATAAAACAGATTATTTATATTTTGTAGCTGATAAAAATAGAAAAGTATATTTTACTAAAAATTATACTGAACACGTAGCTATGATTCAAAAGTTAAAAGATCAAGGAGTATGGTTAGAGTGGTAGAAAATTATTCTTTAATAAAAGAAATGAAAGAATATGCCGAAGAGAATAAAATTCCTATTATGTTAGATGATGGAATTAATTTTCTTACAAATTTAGTAATTAAACATCAACCCCAAAATATATTAGAAATTGGAACAGCTATCGGTTATTCAGCTATTTTAATGGCTTTAAATGATAAAAATGTCAAAATAACTTCGATTGAACGCGATCATGAACGTTATTTAGAAGCGGTAAAAAATATTAAAAAAGCCAAATTAGAAGATCGCATTACACTTATTTATAATGATGCTTTACAAGTGGAACTAGATAATAAATTTGATCTCATTTTTATTGATGCAGCCAAAGGGAAAGATTTAGCTTTTTTTGAAAAATTTGCCAAAAATTTAAGTGATGATGGTCTTATTGTTACCGATAATATTAATTTTCATGGTTATGTTTTGATGAAAGAGGACGAAATAAAAAGTAAAAATTTACGTTCATTAGTAAAAAAAATAAAAATATATATGGATTTTTTAAAAAATAATAAAGATTTTACTACGACTTTTTATGATGTTGGTGATGGTGTAGCAGTAAGCAAAAGAAATTAAAATCTTTTTGTAATATAAGTGTTAAACATTAGTTAAAATTTCACCGATTTATAGTATAGATAACAAACAAAGGTGAACTTTGTTTGTGAGAGTATTTTAAATTATGAAATCTAAAAAGCAAGGGTCAAAATAAACTCGCTTTGCTCGCCCTTGCTTTTAATCTTTC
>CANRAE010000027.1 GCA_947628525.1 uncultured Bacilli bacterium | reverse complement strand
CAAATTATGGTAATGGCCGAAAGGCGCGAATTAAAATGAAATATATTTTTTGTATTTCATTTTAATTCTTTTCTTGTGAATAATAATAGTTATAGTTCATATAATTTATTAGGAGGAGCAATATGGACAAGGTAGATGGAACTATAACTAATTACAATCATGGTATTAGTGTTATTGAAAGAAAAAATATAATAGTAACTGGGGTAAAAAAAATAGATAATTTTGATAATGAAGAATTTCTGATGGAAACAACTATGGGATATTTAATTGTTAAAGGTGAAGATTTAGAACTTATCAAGTTAGATACTATGCAGGGAAATGTATCGATTAAGGGATTAATAAAAAGTTTTACATATGCCGAAGAAGGCAAAACCAAAGATAAAGAAAATAGTATTTTTAATCGATTATTTAAATAATGAATTTAGAAATACAAATACAATCTTTAATTTTTTCATTTGTCTTTGGTTTATTTTTTTCATTGATGTTTAATATCTTTTACCGTTTTTTATTTAAAGGAAGATTACCAATTAAAATAATTAGTAACTTGGTGTTTGTTTTAGCTAATATTTTTCTTTATTTTTTATTATTAAAAATAATTAATGAAGGGATAATACATTTTTATTTTATTATTATGTTGATATTAGGATTTATATTAGGTAATAAAAAAACGAAAAAAATTAGGACTTATAAATTAGAAGCTATCTATGATGAATAGATAGTTTTATTTTTTTATAGAGTATAATAGTTTTAAAATAAAATTATATGATAGCATAAGAAAAAAAATCAAAGATTAGATCTTTATCTAGTTTTGTTTTAATGACAAGAAAATAAATTTAGTGTATAATAAATATAGATCTTTTAGGAGGCATTTATGAGGATAACTGAACAAAACAAAAAAATAAACCAATTGATAGATGAAGCTTCAAATATTTTTGTTGTCAGTCACAAAGATTTGGATTTAGATGCAATTGGTAGTTGTCTAGCCATTTATAATTATGCTCATAATAAAGATAAAAAAATATATTTAATTATCGATGATAGAAAAATTGAAAAAGCAGTTGATAAAGTAATTAAAGAATTAGCAAATACAATCAATTTTATTCATAGTAGTAGAGTCTCTTCTTTAAAAGATCAAGATAGTTTGTTAATTATTATGGATACAAATAAGGATTATTTGTTACAAAATAGTAAGTTAATAAATTTGTTTGCCAAAAAAATCGTAATAGATCATCATGGACAAAGCGAAGGATCTATTCAAGAAGGATTAATAATAATAGATACCGAAGCATCAAGTACTTGCGAAATGATGACAGATTTTTTGAAAACCAATAATTTTATTATTGATAGTTATTTAGCTACTGTATTACTTGCAGGTATTGTCTTAGATACTAATAATTATGTTTTAAAAACAGATAGTAACACTTTTTATTATTCTTATTACTTAACTACTTGTGGTGCTAATCCCAATAAAGTACAATATTTATTAAAACAAGATTTAAATAAGTATATAAAAAGGCAAAAAATGATAACTGGTGTTAAGGTAATTAATAAGATTGCTGTTACCAAAGGACTTCAAGGAGAGATATATCGACGTGAAGAATTGGCGAAAGCAGCAGATACTTTATTGTTGTTTAATAATATTGAAGCTTCTTTTGTAGTAGCAAAGATCGATCAAAAAACAATAGGTATAAGTGCTAGATCATTAGATTCAATAAATGTCGGTAAAATTTTAGAAAGTTTTGGTGGTGGAGGCGACTGTAATGAGGCTGCTTGTAAAATAGAAAACACTACTGCTAACAAAGTTGAAAAAGATTTAATTAATGTAATAAAACTTTTGTAGAGGAGGAATTATTGTGAAAGTCATATTTCTTAAAGACTTAAAAGGAAAAGGTAAAAAAGGGGATATTAAGGAAGTAAAGGATGGATATGCACAAAATTTCTTAATAAAACAAGGATATGCCACGCAATTAACAACTACTTCGTTAGGAAAGTATAATCGTGAATGCGAACAACAAAAAGAATTAGATGATCAACTATCAAAGGAAGCTAATATTTTAAAGGAAAAATTAGATAAACAAATTTTAACATTTAAAGTAAAAACTGGTGAAGGCGATAAAGTATTTGGCAGTATAAGTCCTAAACAAATTAAAGAAGAATTAGACATTCATGGTTTTAAAATCGATAAAAAGCAAATAGAACTTGATCATGCAATTGCTAGTTTAGGTTACCACGATGTAAAAATTATATTATATAAAAATATTTTTGCCAAAATAAAAGTAAAACTTGAAAAATAGGAGGTAGCAATGGTAGCAAAAAACATTCCTAATAATTTTGAAGCAGAGCAAGCCGTATTGGGATCGATGTTCTTATCAAAGTATGCTTTGAATAAGGCGTGTGAAACATTAACAAAAGACAATTTTTATAATGAACGAAATGCTATTATTTTTGATACCTTAAAAAATATGGCTGAAAGTAAGAAACCTATTGATTCGACAACTTTAACATCGGAGTTAAAAAATAAAAACTTAATCAATGATGCGGGTGGCGTTGAATATTTAACAGAAATATTAGATGTTGTTCCTACTGCTAGCAATATTGATTATTATATTAAGTTAGTAGAAGATTCTTCATTATTACGTAGGTTAATTGATGTAACGACAGACATTACTACCAGTGCTTATCAAAGTGAAGGTAATATTAATGATACTCTTGATGAAGCTGAACGAAAAATATTAAGTGTAGTTAAGAATCGTCGTTCTACTGAGTTTCGAACTATTAAAGAAGTATTGGACGCTACACAAAATAATTTGGAGCAATTGGCAGCTACTAAAGGAGAAATTACAGGACTTCCGACAGGGTGGATGGATATTGATAATCTAACTACTGGTCTACATGAGAATCAATTGATTATTATAGCAGCAAGGCCAGCTATGGGTAAAACCGCTTTTGCCTTGAATTTAGCAACAAATATTGCTATTAATACCAATAAAACAGTAGCTTTATTTAACCTTGAAATGGGTGCTGAACAATTAGCATCCAGAATGATTAGTTCACTAGGACAAATAGAGGGTAAAAAAATGGCTACTGGGAAGCTTTTAAATGATGATTGGAAAAGAGTAAATGAAGCAGTAAGTCAATTATCCAATGTTAAAATGTATATGGATGATACTCCGGGTATTACTATCGGTGAAATTCGTTCTAAATGTCGAAGACTAGCAAGTAGTGAAGAAGGATTGGGTATTGTTATAATTGACTACTTACAATTAATATCTTCTTCAATTAATTATGGAGCTAATAGGCAACAGGAAGTATCTGATATATCTCGTGCTTTAAAAACAATGGCCATGGAGTTAAATATCCCAGTAGTTGCATTGGCTCAATTATCGCGTGCTGTTGATGCTCGTGAAAATAAAAGACCTATTATGAGTGATTTACGTGAATCTGGTTCCATTGAGCAAGATGCTGATATTGTAGCCTTTTTATATAGAGATGATTATTATAATAAGGAGGCAGCTATTGATCAAAATACAAGTATTAGTGAATTTATTGTGGCAAAACACCGTAATGGTCCAACAGCAACAATTGAATTATTATTTAAAAGAGATACTTCAACGTTTTTAAGTTATCAAAAAGAAGGGTGATACTAAGTGAAAATTAAAACAATTTTATGTACTATTTTAGCACTTGTAATTAGTTCATTAGTCTTTTTTGTAGATTCACAAAAAGCATATGATCCACAAGAGTTATATCATGTATATTTAGATGGCGAATCGATTGGGCATATTACTTCTAAAACCGAATTGGAAAAATACATCGATAAAGAAGAAGAACATATAAAGGAACAATATAACGTTGATAAGGTATATATTCCCAATAATTTAGATATTGTTAAAGAAATTACTTATAATGAAAAAGTATATAGCGCTAAAAATATTTATGAACAAATAAAAGACAAATCTTCTTTTACCATTGCAGGGTATACTATTACTATTAAAGGTACTGAAGAAATGACTGAGGAAGGTACAGTTCAAAATGATGATATTATAATTAATGTGTTGGATAAACAAGTATTTATTGACGCCGTTAATAATACTATTAAAGCTTTCGTTGATGAAGAAGAATATAGTGATTATTTAGCAAATCAACAAGAGAAAATTACTGATACAGGAACTATTATTGAAGATGTATATATTAAAAATGATATTTTAATCAAAGAAAATAATATTTCAACTAAAAATGATATCTTTTTAACAAGTGAAGATTTAAGTAAATATTTGTTATTTGGTACATTAGATGAGCAAGAGAAATATGTTGTAAAACCTGGGGATACTATTGAAAGTGTTTCTTTTAACAACCGATTATCTGTGGGCGAATTTTTGATTGCTAATGATGAATTTAGTAGTGCTGATAATTTACTTTATTCAGGACAAGTAGTAACACTAGGGGTAATTAAACCAGCTTTAAAAGTAGTAGAAGAAGATTATGTAGTAACAGTTGAGACTACTAATTATACTATTTCATATCAAGATGATGATACTTTGCCTATTGGAATGGAAATTATTCAACAAAAAGGGGAAAATGGAACTAATAAAGTAACTAGAAGAATTCAAACTGTTAATGGCGATATTACGAATGTAGAACCTATTTCTCAAGAAATAATTAAACCAACGGTAGAACAAATAGTTATTAGAGGACAAAAATATGTTTCTAATATAGGAAATCCAAAAGTTTGGTTTTGGCCAACAGCTAATAACTATGTCATCAGTAGTCCATTTGGATGGCGTTGGGGAAAATTACATAATGGTGTTGATATTTCAGGGTGTGGTTATGGTTCTCCAATATATGCCGCTAATAATGGGGAAGTATATGTTGCAGAGTGGAGTGATTATAACGGATATTATATCTTTTTAAATCATAATAATGGTTATTATTCAGCTTATGGGCATATGTCAGCATTAAATGTTAAACCTGGTCAAATAGTCGAAGCTGGTCAAATTATAGGCTATATGGGTGAAACAGGATTTGCAATGGGTGTTCATTTACATTTTGGTATATATGATGGTAATCCAAATAGAGGAGGAACGGCAATAAATCCGTTACAATTTTACTAATGAAAGTCAAAGTTTTAGCTAGTGGTTCAAAAGGTAATTCCACATTAGTGATGAGTAATAATACTAAGATATTAATAGATGTAGGCATTACTGTTTCTAAAATCAATTGTCTTTTAGATGAACTAAATATTGCCCTTAATGAACTAGATGGCATTCTTATTTCGCATATACATTCTGATCATATTAAAGGATTATCTAGTCTTATTAAGAAATATAAAATACCTATTTATGCTAGACCAGAATTATTATATGATTTAATAAAATATGTTCCTGTTGATTCCATTATGGTTGTTAATGATACAAATACTGTGATTAAGGATATTAAAGTTGAGTTTATTGAAACATCTCATGATGTAACATCATATGGTTTTATTATAAGTGATCCCAAAACTTCTATGGTATATATTACAGATACAGGTTATATAAATAAAAAATATGAATCGATTACTAAAAACAAAGATATATATATAATAGAAACTAATCATGATGAAGAAATGTTAATGAATGGACCTTATCCTTATCATTTAAAACAACGTGTAATTAGTGATAAGGGTCATTTATCTAATCGATATACAGGTAAATATTTAAATAAAGTAATTGGTGATAATACTAAATATATATTTTTAGCACATATTAGTGAAAATAATAATACCTATGATTTAGCTTTAGAGCAAATAAAAGAGGAGATTATATCTAAACATTTTAATGATAAGCAAATAATTGTTACACATCAAAATGAAGAAACAGAATTGGTGGAAGTATAATGATAAAAATAATTTGTGTTGGTAAATTAAAGGAAAATTACTGGAAAGATGCTATTAATGAATATTTAAAAAGAATTAGCAAATTTACAAAAATTACTTTGATTGAAGTAAATGATTTCGCAAGTGGCGATATATTAAAACGCGAAAGTGAAGAAATAATAAAACATATTAATAATAAAGACTATATTATTGTTATGGATATACAAGGTAGGCAACTAGATTCGCTTGCTTTTGCTAAAACCATAGATAATGTATTTATTCATAATAGTAATATTACTATGATTATAGGTGGTTCATATGGATTAGATCAAAGTATAAAAAACATAGCAAATATGAGTATTTCATTTTCTTCTATGACTTTTCCTCATCAATTGTTTAGAGTAATGTTATTGGAACAAATATATCGTAGTTATAAAATTAATCAAAATGAAGAATATCATAAATAATTTATTAAATTTAAAGGGCAACAAAAAAGTTGCTTTTTTAATTATTAATGTATAAGACATTATTAAATAAATATTTAATATAATTAATTGGTGATACTTATTATAAATTTTATTAATAAAATATTGTGGGGTATTACTTCCACTTGTTTATTAGGTAGTGGTATTTATTTTACTAAGAAACTCCATTTTGTTCAGTTTAATATTAAAAAAATGTTGCAATCTTTTGGTAAAAACGCTAAAAACAAAAAAGAGTCTTTTAAAGTTCTAATGTTTACTTTGGCTGCACGAATAGGTGTTGGATCATTAGCAGGGATAGCACTGGCAATATATATTGGAGGACCTGGGACGATCTTTTGGCTTTGGATTTCGACTTTTTTAGTATTACCCAACGCTTATGCTGAAAGTTATCTTGGTGTTCTGTTTCATGAAAAGATAGGATCTTTTTATGAAGGTGGTCCCGCTTTTTATATTAAAAAAGGTTTAAAACAAAAAAAATTAGCTAAAATATATTCATTATTAGTATTTATAAGTTATACTTTTGGCTTTTTAACTATTCAATCTAATACTATTACTAAATCATTTCTTAAATATAGCTTTATATCACCATTAGTTATTGGTATCATAATTGCTATTATAACAGGATTAATTATTTTTAAAGGAACTAAGGGTATCATGGATGCTTCTAGTAAAATGATGCCTTTAATTGGCATTATATATTTATTTTTTACTTTTTATATAATTGTGCAGAATTTTGATCATGTAGGTGATGTTTTTTTAACAATTTTAAAGAATGCATTTAATTATAAAAGTGCAGGGATTGGATTGCTTACTCCTTTTGTTATAGGTTTCCAGCGAGGGATTTTTTCGAATGAAGCAGGGATTGGAACCGGTGCTATTGGAGCTGCAACAGTATCTAATAATGATTGCTCTGGACAAGGTATGCTCCAAATGATTGGTATTTATTTTACTAGTTTAGTATTATGTACATGTACTAGTTTTATTATTTTATTAAGTGATTATAATACATTATTGTTGGAAAATATTAATGGTATAGAATTAACACAATATGCTTTTTCGTATCATTTAGGTAATATAGGTGAAATAGTACTTTTAATAACTATCTTTATTTTTGCTTTTTCAACGATCATAACAGGTTATTATTTTGGTGAAAATAGTTTGAAAATGCTTTTTCCTAATATTAATAAACATGGTATTTTGGTATTAAAAATCATTGCTTTAATAATAATTATATTAGGTAGTATTATGAATCCTTTATTCTTGTGGGGATTAGTTGATATTTTTATAGGTATTATGGGGATAATTAATGTTTATGCTATTATTAAATTAAAAGATCGGATTAATTAGGATATGTTATAATAATGTTAGGTGGTTTTATGATTGGTAATGATTGGGATAATTTGTTAAAAGAGGAATATCAAAAAGATTATTTTAAAAAACTTGAAGAATTTGTTTTAGATGAATATCATAATAAAACTATTTATCCAAAGATAAATGAAGTATATAACGCTTTTCGCTATACACCATTTAAAAATATAAAAGTAGTAATTATAGGACAAGATCCATATCATGGCGAAAATCAGGCAGAAGGACTTTGTTTTTCAGTGAAAAAAGGGATCCCTAAACCGCCATCATTAGTTAATATTTTCAAAGAATTACATGATGATCTTGGTTATGAAATTCCTAAAAATGGTAGTTTAGTATCATGGACTAAAGAAGGCGTTTTATTACTTAATGCAGTATTAACTGTGGAAAAAGATAAAGCAGCATCCCATTCAGGTAAGGGCTGGGAAACATTTACGGACGAAATAATAAAAATTATTAACAAAAAAGAAGAACCAGTTGTTTTTATTTTATGGGGTAGTTATGCCCGTAGTAAAAAAACATTAATTACTAATAAAAAGCATTTTATTATTGAATCAGCTCATCCATCACCTTTATCAGCTTATAATGGTTTTTTTGGCAGTAGACCCTTTTCCAAAGCTAATAATTTTTTAAAAAGTCAAAATATAAAACCTGTAAATTGGGAAATAAAAGATTAAAATAATGAGCATAAAAAAAACAACCTCGTTAAGGTTGAATAAAATTTATTTATTTTTTAATATTTCAAATTCTTCTTCCTTAGGATCATTATATAATTCTTTTTTATCTAAATGCATTATTTTAGCTACAATATTATTTGGAAAATGTTGAATGTTTTTATTATATTTAGTAATTATGTCATTATAATAATTTTTAACAGCAGTACATTCTGTATCACATTGAAACAAATCATTTAAAGTATCTTTAATATCATCACTAGGAATATAGCTACGTTTTTCATCTAAGAAATTTTTAAGCTCACGGTATGCTTCATTTAGGATTTTATTAAGTTTAAAATCATCATCTTCTACTTCCTCTAATTTACATAAAAATTGGAAGTTATTATCTTCTTTTTCACTATAATATTTATATAATTCACTTAATAAAGACAATTTTTTATCTAATAAAGCCTCAATTTCTTGTTCAGATTCTGTTATTTTAATATCATAAATTGTTAATTTCTTTTTCTTTAATAAGAAAATAAGACATAATAATGACAACAAAACAATTACACCGGGAATAATTATATATATCATAATTTCACCTCTATTATTATTAATTATATCAAAAAAAAAGAGATGATACAATTCTCTTTATGATAAATTAACATCTTCATTTGTGTAGTTGTAAATGATGTGAGACCAAAAATATTAAAAAATTAAAATGATATGATATAGTAAAATTGTTAATTGAATAATTTTGGTTTGGTGAATAAAATGTTGAATTAGAATTCAATATTTTATTCAGCAGTAGAAGCGTTAGCTTCTAAAAGATGTCTTTTCTCTAAAGGAGAAGCCCAACCTAGAACTTGCATTGGGATATTGTTACTTCTTTTGAGATAAGACTTCATTTGTTTAAGTAAATCTTCATATGAATAGAATTTTAGGAATTGGTAAAACCTTTGTTGATCATTACGATGACTTCTTTCAACTTTACCATTGTGTCTAGGTGTTCTAGGTTTAATGAGCTTATGTTGAATATTTAAAGAATTACATAAAACATCAAAAGGATGAATCTTATCAGTTTTAGCAATATGAGTGAATTCAGAACCATTATCTGTTTGAATGATTTGAGGTTTATATCCAAAATAGAGGATAGCTCTTTTAACAAAACAAATAGTAGAATAAGAAGACTGTTCTTTGTAAGGATAAATAAATCTTTCACGAGAAGCTTCATCTATAATGGTATATTGGTAAAACTTTTGATCATCATTACCAGAATAACAATCAGTAGGAACATATTTAACATCCAATGGCCATTTCATACCAAGTTGTTTAGGGGTATCATAATGCTTTGGTGTATATTTCTTATGTTTCTCTTGATTTACGTAGAAACCCATTTTTCTCATTACTCTAAATAAAGAACAGGCATGTCTAGAATAACCTTTTTCAATTCTTAACTTACCATAGAGTTCACAAAGTGAAATTTGAGGATTTCTCTTAGTATAATCTTTAATCCATTTTAATTCTTGTTCAGTATGAGCATTAGGATGAGGAGTATTTGGTTTATGAGATTTGTCAATGAGAGATTCTTTAGTGCCATCAAACTTTCTATTCCAACGCATTAATGAAGATTTAGAAATATGGTATCTTCTGCAAACAAAATTAACAGAATGAGTTTGCTTATAGAGTTTAACAGCATAAAATTTAGTGTTTAAATCATGTGGTAAATATCTTAGAGATTGTGATATACTAGTCATAGCGATTAGATCCTTTCTTTAAAATGTATTTCTTCAATTAACATTTTACTGGGTCAATCGCTTTTTGTATATACTAATCGGTGTCACATCAATTGTAACACTACATTATGATAAATTAACATCTTCATTATATATTACATAATTTAAATAAATTGAAGGTAGGACATACCATTCTCTTGTCTCTTCGTTGCGAAGCAAAGTATATTCTCTTGATGCGTGAATTACGCGTCCTGTAAAAATACGATCACGCCATTCTACTGAATCTGGGTAAGACATATAAAATGATGCGATTTGAGCAGGATTATTATTTAAAATATTATAAGCATATTGATATTTTTCATCAATATATTCATTATAAGATTGTGATGTATTAGGTACATTGGGAATATTGGTATATGGTGGTTGTGTACCTTGGTTAGGTATATAATTAGGGTTAGAATTAATATATGGTATATTTTGATAAGAATTATTCATTTTATCTCCTTCTTTCTTTAATTACATTACATATTATGATTTTAGATCAATAAAATGACTAGTATGAAAAGATATATTTATACACTATAAATGATCAAAAAACTTAAATTATTTAAAAAATTAATAACTTTTGATTAATTTGTTATATAATTTAAATATAACAATGATTAGATAGTGGAAGGTGGAATATATGGAAGTTATTTTAGGAATATCCAATCGTCATGTACATTTACAAGAAGAAGATTATATATTATTATTTGGTGATACCAAAGTAGAGAAGGTAAAGGATTTAGTTCAAACAGGTGAATTTGCATCTAATTTAGTAGTAGATCTAGAAACACCTAAAAGTAAAATAAGTAAAGTAAGAGTCCTAGGACCTTGGCGTAATTATACGCAAGTAGAAATTTCTAAGACAGACTGTTATACATTAGGCATTGATGCGCCCATTAGAACATCAGGTGATTTAGAGGGAGCAGCTGAAGTAAAAATTATAGGACCATGTGGTTCTATTACTAAAAATTGTGCTATAATTGCTAATCGCCATTTACATATAAATCATGACGATAGAGTTAAGTTAAATCTATTAGATGTAGAAAAAATAAGTATTAAAGTAGAATCATTAAAAGGTGCAATTCTTAATGATGTGTATATAAAAGAAACACCTAAGGGTGTTTTAGAAGTACATTTAGATACTGATGATGGTAATGCTTGCTTTTTAAAGACAGGTGATAAAGTAGAGTTAATTATCTAATTGTGGATCGATATTTGTTTCTTTTTTAGAAGGTTCTGTACCTTTAAGGTAGTACATAATCTTCTTTTTTTGTGTTTTAGAAGTAGCTAATTCGCCAGAAATAGGATCAACTAAAACACCAACCACATTAGAGGGAATTTCAAACCAATGTTCTTCGACATCTTTTAAATAATATTCCATACTGTCTGCCCAAATATTTTTAGAAGTAGAGTACATACTGGAATCTATTTCACGATTATCATCAAAGCCGATCCATACAGCAGTTACTACATCTGGGTTATAACCAATAGTCCACCCATCAGTAGCCGTTGTACCAGATTTGACTGCATATTTACGACTAAATCTTCCGGCTAGATTAATAATGGTTGGATAATTATAATCAATAAAACTTGCGTCATAAGTAGTAGTTAATAATTCATTTAATATAAATGCTAGACTTGGATTTAATACTAATTCTTTTGTTTCTTGAAATTCAAATAAGATATTGCCATCAACATCCTCTACTTTTTCGATTAAATGAGGCGTTGTTTTATATCCTAAATTGGCAAAAGTAGAATAAGCACTAGCCATTTCAATGATACCTATTTCCGTAGTTCCAAGTGGTAAAGAGGGAATGGCAGGTAAATCTTCACTTATACCTAAGCGCTTGGCTATTTTTATTAATGTATCTTCGCCTAAAAACATATGTGTTTTAACGGCATAAACATTTTCGGAATAAGCAATAGCAGCTGCAAGAGAAATTTTTTTATTTCCATATATTTGATTAGCATTTTGTGGTGAATATGTTTGTTGGTTTGAAAAAACAAAAGTAGTTTCTTCACTGGTAAAAGAAGTGCTTGCTGTAAAACCGTTTTCCAAAGCAGCATAATATAAAAATGGCTTCATAGTAGAACCAACTTGTCTTTTAGAATATATAGCTCGGTTATATTGTGATTTAGCATAATTACTGCCACCTACTAGCGCAATTATACTACCATTTTGTGGATTTATCATTATACCCGCTGATTGCAATTCACCTTTATCATTTAAATTTTCTAAAATAGCTTTTTCAAGAGACATCTGTGCTTTCATATCAAGAGTAGTATATATTTTTAATCCCCCAGTATCTAAAAAAGAAGAAGGAATGCTTTTGATTGTTTTTAATTCATTTAATACAGCATCTTGAAAATATAGAAGAGTATCAGAATCAATAGTTGCTCTTTTACCGATAATTACTAATTCTTCATTTAAGGCTTTATCTTTTTCTTCTTCGGTTATATATTTATTTTTAACTAAATTAGTTAAAACTAAATTTTGCCTTTTTTTAGCTAAGTCAAAATTAACAATTGGCGAATAATTAGTTGGTGATTTTGGTATACCTACTAATAGTGCAGCTTCTGCTAGAGTAAGGTCCTTAGCACTTTTATTAAAATAGTAGCTAGCAGCATTATCTATACCGTACATACCATGTCCATAATTTATCGTATTTAAATAACCTTCTAAGATTTCATCTTTGGTATAATGTAGTTCGACATTTAAAGTAAGCCATAATTCATTCCATTTTCGTTCCCAAGTTTTATCAAAGTCTAAGAACAAGTTTTTAACATATTGTTGTGATATAGTAGAAGCCCCTTCCTTAGTTTTGCCAGCTAAAATATTAGTATATCCTGCTTTAATGATTCTTGGTATGTCGAAACCAAAATGTTTATAAAAATTTTTATCTTCTGTGGCAAGAGTAGCTTTAATTACATAATCAGAAATATCTTCTAACTTTGCCCATTTACTAGTACCATTTCCTTGAAAAAAAACATTTCCTTGACTATCATATAACGAAATATTATTGGCACTTTTAATTTGTAGTTTAACCGATACTTTTTCATATCCGTAGACACCTAAGCCAATAGATATGCCCAATATTATCATTAAAATGCTTATTTTTATAAATTTTTTTATTGTTTTCACTTTGATCACCATATTTCTAATTTTAGTATGATAAAAAAATATAAAAATATGTGTTAAAAAATATAAAGATATGTTATAATTCGAGTTAGTAATTTGGTGGTGATTGTTTTGCCCAAAATATTTGTAGAATCACATTTAGAAACCGATGAGGATAGACATAATTATAATGGTCGTGGTTTAATAAATGATAATGTAATAACATATGTGGAAAATGATACCAAAGTTAAGATTGATTTAAAGAATTTAGTATTAACACGAGATAATAAAGATATGCATTTAATGCTATATTTTAAAGAAAATAAGGCTAATATTTCTATTAAAGAAATAAATCAAGAATTATCTTTAAATTTAGAGGTATTAAAAATAATAAAAAACGATGATAGTTTAATTATTAATTATAAGATAGATATGAACACATATCATTTTACGATAAAATGGAAAATAGGTGATGAATAAAATGAGTTTTATTAAAATTATAGAAAATGATTTAAAAAGTATTATTAATGAAGTGGGATATGAATTAGATGATGTAGTTTTATCAATATCTAATCGTCCTGATTTAGGTGATTATCAAATTAATGATGCCATGAAACTAGCTAAAATTTATCATACTAATCCTATGGAAATTGCTAATAAAATTGTTACTAAGTTAAAGGAAGATAAGCGTTTTGTAAATGTTAATATTGCTGGTAGTGGTTTTATCAATTTGAGTTTTAGTAATGATTTTTTAGTAGAATGTATGAATAAAATGATTGAAGATATATATAATAATATCGACTTGCAAAAGTCAAAGACAATTGTTATGGATTACGGTGGAGCTAATGTTGCTAAGGCTCTTCATGTTGGACATTTACGTAGTGCTAATATTGGTGAAGCCTTAAAAAGGCTTGCTAATGTTTTAGGTGTTAAAACATATGCCGATGCTCATTTAGGTGATTGGGGTCGACCTATTGGGTTAGTTATGTTAGAGTTAAAAAAAAGACATCCTGATTTACCATATTTTGATCCTAATTTTCAAGGTGAGTATCCTGTTAATTCTCCTATTAATAATGATGACTTAATGGAAATATACCCTTATGCTAGCTCTAAGGCTAATGAAGATATAGAATATATGGAAGAAGCCCGAGCAATGACCGCTAGTTTCCAAAATAATGATCGTGGGTTAATGGCACTATGGCATCATATTATGAATGTTTCTAAAGCGGATATTAAGCGTATTTATGATCGCCTTAATACTACTTTTGAAATATGGAATGGTGAAAGTGATGCGGCTAAGTATATTCCAGAATTAATTGATATATTGGAAAAGCAAAAATTGGTTAAATTAAGTGAAGGAGCTAAAATAGTTGAATTAAAAACCGAAAATGATGATCATGAAATACCACCATTATTATTAGTTAAATCTAATGGTACGGCTTCTTATCAAACAACCGATTTAGCATGCATTCTAGAACGTGTTCAAAATTTTAATCCTGATGAAATATGGTATTTAACTGATGCTAGGCAAGCTCTTCATTTTGAGCAAGTATTTAGAGCAGCAAGATTAGCCCATATTGTTAATGATGAGATAAAATTAGAATTTATTCCTTTTGGTACGGTTAACGGTGCTGATGGTAAACCATTTAAAACCAGAGATGGTGGAGTTATGACATTAGAAGCTTTACTAGATCTAGCTCGTGATGAATGCAAGAAAAAAATATTGCCCAATATTTCTGGTCAAGAACGTATGGATATAGCAGAAATGGTTGGAGTCGGCGCTATAAAATATGCTGATTTAATTCCTTATCGTACGACTGATTATATTTTTGATATTGCTAAGTTTAGTGATTTAGAGGGAAAGACAGCACCATACTTATTATATTCGACCATTCGTATGCGCTCTTTATTAAATAAAGCAGATTTAGAAAAATATCCTAATAATATTATAAAAACAATTAATAATGAATATGATCGAGACATCATGATTAATCTTATGAATTTAGCTAGTGTCTTAACAAAAGCATATGATGCTAGATCATTAAATGAAATTGCTGATTATCTTTATGAATTAACAAGTTCATATAACAAATTTTACGCTGAATATCATATTTTAACCGAAACAAATGAAGATTTAAAAACATCATGGTTGGCGCTTACTAACTTGGTTTTAACAACTAATTTAAAGTTATTAAATATCTTAGGTATTAATTGTCCTAACAAAATGTAAAAAAGTGATTGATTTTCTTACCAATTAATGATATAGTTTTATGGATTTGTTGATATAAACAAATTGCTAATTTTAGCATATAATGTTAATCGTAGGAGGAATAATTATGAGTATAAATGAATATAGTAAAGAAGAATTGGAATTATTATCTTATAAAGATATTACAAATAAATTATTAGAAGAATATGGGGCAATGAGTACTAAGGATTTATTTAAAAAGATTGCTGATTTATTAGAATTACCTGAATCAGTATTTGAAACTAAAGTAGGAGACTATTATATGTCGCTTACTACTGATAAGAGATTTATTTTATTAGAAGATGGTAAATGGGATCTAAGAGAAAAACATACTTCTGACAAAGTAATAGTTGTATCAGAGGAAGATGATGATTCACTAGACGAAACAGATGAAGAGTTAGATGATAATGCTGAAAATGATGAAAATGATGAATCTAACTATGATGACGTTGATAATGATGATTTTGATGATAGTGATGATGATTTGAAAGATTTAGTTATTATGGATGAAGATGAACTAGAATTAGAACAATAATTTTAGTTTCTTTTTTTTAGTATTTAGTGATATAATACGGTAGATGAAGGGATGATTCTTATGAAAGAAAGATTAGATATAATAGAAAAAAGATATAATGAATTGAATGAACAGTTAAAAGATCCAAATGTATTAAGTAATATAAATAAAACTAGGGAATTGTCAAAGGAAGCAGCTAGTTTAGAAGATACAGTTAATTGTTATACTAAATATAAGCAAGTATTAAGTGATATTGAAGCTGCTCATGAAATGTTAAAAGATAGTGAAATGGCTGAATTCGCCAAAGAAGAATTACAATCATTAGATATAGAAAAGGAAAAAATTGAAAAAGAGTTGGAAATTCTTTTGATTCCAAAAGATCCTAATGATGGTAAAAATGTTATTGTAGAGATACGAGGAGCTGCTGGGGGAGATGAAGCTAATATTTTTGCTGGTGATCTTTATCATATGTATCTAAAATTGGCTGAAAAAGAAGGATGGAAAACAGAAGTTATTTCCGAAGAACATTCAGAAGGTGGCGGTTTTTCTTTAATTAGTTTTATGGTTAAAGGTAAAAACGTTTATTCTAGATTAAAATATGAAAGTGGAGCACATCGAGTTCAAAGAGTACCAGTAACCGAAACCCAAGGTAGAGTACATACTTCAACAGCTACCGTATTAGTAATGCCCGAAGCCGAAGACTTTGATTTTCAATTAGATATGTCAGAAGTAAGGATTGATATTACGAGATCATCAGGTTGTGGTGGACAGGGAGTAAATACTACCGATTCAGCAGTAAGAGTTACACACATTCCAACTGGTATTATAGTATATTGTCAAGTAGGACGTAGTCAAATTCAAAATAAAGAAATGGCTTTAAATACATTAAAAACAAGACTTTATAACTTAAAATTACAAGAAAAAGAAGAAAAAGAAGGAGCTGAGCGAAGAAGTAAAATAGGTACAGGTGATCGTTCAGAAAAAATAAGAACATATAATTATCCCCAAAATAGAGTAACAGATCATCGAATAGGATTTACGTTAATGCAGTTAGATCGTGTTATGGAAGGTGATATTGACATTGTTATTGATGCTTTAATCGCTGAAGATCAAAAAAGGCAGTTAGAAGGAACCAAAGAATGACTGTAAGTGATCTTATAGAATATGGTAAAAAATATTTACATAAACAAGAAGTTCAGCTATTACTTAGTTATTTATTGGGCTTAGATAATCTAGAAATATATTTGCATTTAAATGATGAAGTTGATGAAGCTAAAATAACTAAATATAAAACCATGGTGCTAGAATTAAAAAATAATAAACCTATTCAATATGTTTTAAAAAATGTGAATTTTTATGGTTATCCTTTCTATGTTGATGAAAATGTTTTAATTCCAAGATTTGAAACAGAAGAATTAATTGAACATACACTTGATTATATAAAACATATATTTGTAAAACAACAATTAAAAGTAATCGACTTAGGATGTGGCAGTGGTAATATTGGTATAACTTTAAAGAAAAAGAATCCATTATTAGATGTAACTTGTCTAGATATTAGTGAAAAAGCACTTAATATTGCTAAATATAATGCCCAAAATTTAGAAGTAGATATAACTTTATTACAAGGTGATATGTTAGATGACGTAAATGATAAATTTGATATTATCATAAGTAATCCACCATATATTAGTGAAAACGAAGAAATAGAGTCTATTGTTAGAGATAATGAACCTCATCTTGCTTTATATGCCCCGGATGATGGACTATATTTTTATGAAAAAATTCTTAGCACTTGCTCGAAAAATTTAAATTCACTATTTTTAATCGCTTTCGAAATAGGAATGACTCAAAAAGATCGCATAATAGAAATTGCTAATAAATATTTAAATGATGTTAAAATTGACTGTTTAAAAGATTTACAAGGGCGTGATCGAATGATCTTTATTTATAGAAGATAATGATGATTATCTTTTCAGACTGTTGACAAATAGGTAAAAAAAATTACTTATTTGTTTTTTATTTTGAAAAATTATAAATATTATTAGAAAAAATAGTAATGCTTCGTGTGTTTCTACACTAAGCATGCTGATGTAATGAGAATTTCTTTAAATTCATGCATGCATAAAGTAGAGTCAACTCTCGGTGGACTCTTTCTTTTGTCCTAAAGTATGTATTTCTTAATCCATACTTCATTTTTCCATCTGCAAAGACTCTTTCTATATGTTGTGGTCTTTGTCTATATATTTCTTGTACATCTTTATGATGTCTATAATCATTTGCCATTTCTTTATACTCCTCCCATACATGTCTTAATATTTGTTTATATTTACTTTTTGTACATTGTTTTTTTAATGGACAATGCTTACAATCTTCTTCACAAGATTTATAAATTTTATATCCATTTTTATCTATTCTACCTGTTGGGATTAAGTCTTTTTCATTTGGGCAAATATATATATCATTATATTCATCATATACAAATTCATATTTTTTTAAATATCCTTTTCGATATCCCTTTCTTGTATATGGAAAAGCCGGTATCATTTCTAAATCTATAATTGTTTTACATATATGTGGAGTTATATAAGCAGCATCTCCTACAAAATAATCTATATTTGTTATATCAAAGTGATTTACTAAATTTTCAAAAGATTGATAAAAAGAAACTGAATCATGGACATTGCTTCCATTTGTATCTACTGTTAACACATAATTATTGTTTTCGCATATTACATTTGTATTATATCCAAACATTTTTTCTTTATCACTTTTATATAACATTCCTGCATCTTTATCTACATCACTTACTATT
>CANRAE010000026.1 GCA_947628525.1 uncultured Bacilli bacterium | reverse complement strand
CGATTAAAATGCCTATTGATTTAAACATTGCATATGCCGAATATATTAATCAGTCATAATGTTTAACACAACTTTTTATAAAAAAACCAAACCATAAGGTTTGGAAGTAATTTATTTTTTATTTTATAAACCACTTACATAAGTATCGGTTAAACAGTTTAATACCCCAATGCAATTTAAATTAATAGTAAAGAAATCGTTGGTAGCAACATAAGGAAAACTACCTACTTCTGTCGTATCAGGATTAGGTGCTAATACACGACAAGTAGCACAATTATCATCTAAGTTCTCAATACGAAATACACTACTAGTACCACTAACACCATTTAATGTATAAGGCATAGTCCAAAGTGTATTATTACAACAACTATACAAAGTAATAGGTCTTGTATTTAAACATATTCCTGGAACATCAGGACCTAAGTAGGGTTTACTGCAACCATTAACAATATCGCAATCTTCTCCTTTTTGTTGAAGCATCAAGATTAATTCTAAGGTATTAATAAAGGAACAAGAGCAATTATTATTATTGTTTCCACACATAATTTATCCTCCCTTCTATAAATCAACAATAGTATCTGGTAAACATTTTAAGGCACATACACATCCTAAATTAATAGTAGCGGTATCATTAGTTGTAATATAAGGACTTATGGTATTAGTAGGATCAGGATTAGGAATTAAAATAGATACAACTACACATCCATCATCTACTTTTTCAACACGGAATGTACTACTTGTTCCTGTAAGTGATTGACCATTAATTATAGTACTATAATTAACAGTAATTAAATTGTTATTGCATCCATAGAATGTTACAGGTCTTGTATTAAAACAAAGACTAGGTGCATTTACTCCTAAAAAAGGTCTATTACAAGTATTATCAAAACATTCATCTTGTTCACTGCTTCTTTGAAGAATATCGATTAATTTAAGAGTTTTAGCAAAGCAACAAGAACTATTAGCTTCATTATTATTCATCTATATCACTCCTTTTTATTATTTCTATTATAAGATATTCCTCTTGGTGTATATGGTGTCGTATTAATACCTATAATTTATAATATTCTTTTATAAAAATTAATATTAATAAAAACTATTAGTAGGTATAATATTTGGACTAAAAAAAAGAGTTAACTTTTTTTGATAAATAAATTTACAAATATTTATTATTTTGATATGATCATATATAGAATAAAGAGGTTTGTTATATGAAGAAAATATATTTTTATTTATTATTAATTTTATTGGTATTAGTACCTTATAAAGTGCATGCTAGTTCTAATGTAATTATAAGTTGTAATAATAAACAATTGACATTAGAGTGTAATTTAATTGCTTCAATCGATGAAGCTAATATTGTTTATAACCGAGTAGAAAGTACTTTATCTATTCCTTCTAGTAGTACGGTATCTTTTACTAATAGTGCGAATATGAAATCAAGTGTAACTACTAATCATATCAGTATAAGATCAAATTCTAATGTTAGTAGTAATAATACTAGTCTTGGTACTTTAAAAATTAATTTACCAGCTAATAGTTATGGTACTAAGGAAATAAAATTAACTAATATTACTTTTTATCAAGATGATAGGGAAGTAACTAGTATTAAAAGTGCTAATTCCATTGTCAAAATTGCTTCTAATGTTAATACGTTAGAGTCATTATCGATTGATAATTGCAATGGATGTAAATTAAATCCTGAGTTTAATAAAGATACTACGGTGTATGCAGTTACTACAACGAGTAATAAAATAAATATTAAAGCGGTTGCTAGTGGTAATGCCACTGTATCTGGTGCTGGTGAGAAAAATTTAACTAAGGAACGTGAAACTTTTAATATTATTGTTACTTCGGAGTCAGGAGATACTAAAACTTATCGTATTATTGTAACTAAAAAAGAAGTTAAATCACAAGATAACTCTTTAAAGTCATTAACAATTGATGGTGGTGAGTTTGAACCAGTTTTATCTAATAATGTTACAACTTATGAAGCCACTGTTAACCGAAGCAAAGTCGTTATTAAAGCAATTGCTAATGATTCTAAGGCTACTGTTGTAGGTGATGGTGAAAAAAATCTTCAAGTTGGTAAAAATGAATTTACCATAGTTGTTACGGCCGAAGATGGTTCATCTAAAAGTTATATCATTATTGTTAACCGTGTTTCCTCTGAACAAGCAGTATCCTTGAAAAGTCTAACCATTGATGGAAAAGATATTGGTTTTGAAGAAGATAAGCTTGAATATACTTATCAAGTAGGTAGTGATGTTGATAGCATTGATATTAAAGCCGAAGCTTTAGAAAAAGATACTAAAATTGACATAAAAGGGGATAAAAACCTTAAAATGGGTGAAAATACAGTAACTATAACGGTAACAGCTAATGAGAATAAAAAAGTATATACTATTAAAGTTATGCGTGGGGAAGAAGTAGAATCTTTACAATTAGATGAATTAACTATTGAAGGATATGATCTTGATTTTGATCCTAGTGTTTTAGAATATACAATTACGATTAAAGATGAAGATAAATTAAATATTAAAGCCCTTGTAAATAATGATGATTATACAGTTGAAGTAGTTGATAATGAAAATTTAAAAGATGGTAGTAGTATCCGTATTATTGTTACTAGTAAAGATGGCAATACTAGTGTATATCGTCTTAATATTAAAAAAGAAGCTATAGCTAAGGAAGAGGTTACTAAAACACCACCAATAGAAGAAGATATTAACTATATACCTATTATTATGACTGGTCTTTTAGTAATATTATTTATCATTGATTTAATTTTGTTAGTAAAGCGTCTTAAACATAAATAATTTGGCAAAAGAGACATATTATAGTATAATGGTAAGTGGTGATGAAAGATGAAAATAGAATATATAATTATATTAGTTATTTTATTTATTATTCTTTTAGCAATATTAAAAGCCGGAAAGAAAGATGCTCATTTACAACTAAATAAATTATTAGATTACTTAGGTGGTAAAGATAATATTATAGCTACGGAAACAAATTTATCACGTTTTAAAGTAACATTAAAAGATATTAGTATTGTTGATAAAGAAGCAATTCAAAAATTAGGTGCTAAGGGAATAGTCGAAATAGATAATCAATTAAAAATTATTTTAGGACCAGATTCTAAACAATTAAAAAAATATATTGACGATTTAAAATAAAAAACACGATATTTAGACATAATTCGACAATTTTCGACAAATTAAATTCATATAATGAAGATAGAAAGAAGGCATTATATGAATTTTTTTGATGGTTTAATCCTAAATACTATTTTACTTATGTTTCCTTTATTTTTATATTTGATCTATATATCTTATAAAAAGAAATTAAATAAAGATGAAGCAAATTTAATATTAGAAGCAGCTTTATTTTTATCTTTATTTTTGATCAGTCGTTATGGTGAATTTAATAATAATAGTTATGTTAGTATTTTAGTAAATGTACCACTTTTATTTGCTTATTTAAAAGGACGAAAATTAGTTGGGGGTATTATTTCTATTATTTTAGGATTGTACTATGTAGTTATTTTTGATTATCCGCCATATTTAGTTATTTTAGAATATTTATCTTATTTTCTTTTATATATTTATTCTAATCATCGTTCAATAACATCTAGTTATATTATTAATGGCTTTACTATTATTAAATCTTTTTTCATTTCTTTTGCAACCTTTTATCTTATCAATCCCCAAGGATCAATAACTCTTAATTTATTTAATATTATTATTTCACTTACCACTTTTCATATCATGTCTATTTTATATTATCATTTAATAAGAAAAATAGAAGACATGACTATTTTAAATAGTACTTTAAAAGAATTAGAAAAAGAAAAAACAATTAGAACTTCTTTATTTAAAATTACACATGAAATCAAAAATCCTATTGCGGTTTGTAAAGGATATTTAGACATGTTAGATCTTAATAATAAGCACAAACTTGATAAATATATTCCAATTATTAAAAGTGAAATCAATAGAACTTTAACTTTAATGGATGATTATTTAGATTATTCGAAAATAAAAATAGAAAAAGATATTATTGATGTGATATTGTTAATTGAAGAGACTTCAAGATCGATGGATGTTTTAATGAAAGATAATAATATTCGTACTATTTATGAAATAGATGATACAGAGGTCTATTTATTAGCTGATTATAATCGTTTGAAACAAGTATTAGTCAATTTATTAAAAAACAGTATGGAAGCTAAAATGAAAGATCGTGATTTATTAATTAAAATGCAAACTGAGATTAGTAAACGTGATATTAAAATCATTATAAGTGATAATGGCGAAGGTATGACTGAGGAAGAATTACAACAATTAGGTGAAGTTTTTTACACAACTAAATCTCATGGTTCAGGGATTGGTGTTAATCTTTCAAAAGAAATAATTGAACGTCATAATGGTACATTAGAATATGAATCTTCCAAATATATAGGAACCAAAGTAACCATAACTTTGCCCATTGATCCTGAGTTAAATAATTTGGCATAGTTGACAGTTTATAAAAAATATAGTATAATAACACCTACTTATTTGGGGGTGGAATAAAATGTGGGAAAAATATCATACTTATGAGGATAGTGCTCGCTTTTTTCGTGAAGTTCAATGGCAGAAGAAAGGATCAATTTTTCCAGAGCGTTATGCAACAATTAAATATCGCAGTTTAGATGAAGGGGATATATATGTATATTACGATGAAGATGTTAATCGAAGATATACCGTTCCTCGTATTGTCATTAGTGCTAAAAATGGCGCTATTAATTATATTAAATCACTTGATGAACCTTTTATGGATTATCGTTATTTTGATCGTGAAATGATCGATGTTTTAAAAAATAAATTAGAAGAATTGAATTTAGATGGCAGAGAAAATTATGATTTTGCTCTTTTAGACATGTATGTCTTAACTAATATTTATGAAAAATATAAAACTAATGAAGAACTTAATCTAGAAGAATTAACCTTTTTATATGAGGTTAATGGTAAAATAAGAGGTTTTAATACGCGTAATAGTGATGAGCGAATAAATGAAATATTATGTAAAAGAGATAAAAGAAGTGATTTAGCTACTATTTTTAATTGCCAAAAAGATGAAATATCTATTGGTAGTGATGAATTATATAATAATGATCATATTCTATATCATTATGGAAATTTATGTATTACCGGTATTACTGATACTGACAATATTAAATTACCTAAAAAAGGAATTATTGGTAGTCTATATTTACCAAGTTTGTTATTAGTGGAGAATTTTCAATTTCCACAAGTAAGAGATAATATTTACCTAAATAGGGCAACTTATTTAAAAAATGTTACTTTTCCTAATGAATTAAGAGGAAGTATTGTCCTTGTGAATGCTAAGGGATTAAATAAAGTCGTTTTCCCAAATCGTTTAGCTTCGTTGTGTCTAAATAAAGAAGTAATAATGAATGATGTCGTATTGCCAGAAGTAATAACTAACGATTTAGTAGCCAAAAAAGCTCAAGAACCAATTACTAAACAAGATGATGCTCCACAAAAAGTATTATCAATATTTGATCGTTTTAAACAAAATAAAAATGCAAAATAATGCATTTTTTTTATCCAAATATACCTTTTAGTAAGCCATATGATAGAGCCATCATTATGAGACCTGCTACAAAAACCCCAATGGCTATAACTAAAAAGGATTTTTTCCTATTCATTTCCAATACGGCTGCAATTAAAGCCCCAGTCCAAGCTCCTGTTCCTGGTAGGGGAATAGCTACAAATAAAAACAAGCCTAAGTAGCCATACTTTTCAATAGTACCTTTCTTTTTAGCAACTTTTTCTTCCATTTTTATAACAATCTTTTTAAATGTTTCCGTCTTTTTCAATTGTTTAAAGATCCAGTTAATTAATAATAAAATAAAGGGAATTGGTAATAAATTAAATAAGTAACAAACAATGAAACCTAAACCACTATTGATATTAAGTAAAGCAGCTGCTATTAAGCCACCACGTAATTCAATAATAGGTAACATCGATAAAATACTAATGACAATAATTTTACCAATTTCAGAATTATTATTACCTCCTGTTAAGTTTACAAAAAAATTTATTAATGCTTCTGTCATGATTTATCCTTTCTATAAACAATTATAAAATAGGATTATCGTTTGGTCAATTATTTTACACTTATATTATAAACACTTGGACCTTTAATAACTTTACCATCGATATCAAATCTAGAACCATGGCAAGGACAATCCCAAGTTTTATCGATGTTATTAAAGATAAGATTACATTTCATGTGCGGACATAAAGTATTAACCACATGTTCTTTATTGAGATGATCCGTGTATATACCACATCTTTTACCATGACGATAAACAATTTTAATATTATCTGGATAGAAAGAGTAATTCTTTTTTAATTTAGATGTTATATAAGTAAGTCCGGTATCAACATTAGATCCTATCATATTAATTATTTTGGAAATATTGATTTGTCGGTTAGGATCAAATAATTCTTGATATTTATTCTTTTTATCTAAAATTAAATCACTTAATATTTTACCAGCAAGACTACCATTAGTCATACCCCAAGTATTATAACCAGTACCAATTAATAAATTTTGATCTTTATTATAATAACCAATAAGTGGTAAGCCATCAGGAGTAATAACATCATAATTAAACCAGGAATATTTAATATCAGTAGTTAAATTAGATTGTATATGCCAAAATAAATCATGAAAATTCTTTTCATTATTCATATTATATCCTAGACTCTTAGATAATCCCGCATAAATAAGATAATCTTTTTTAGAAGAGTAATACCTAATGGAGTGAGTTGAATCATTGCAACTTATAGCATTAAACTTTTTATTTTTATCGACAATACCACTAGCTACATATGATTTTTCTAAATAAGTTTTAAAAGGGAAAAAAGAAGGGGTAATAAAAAACGGATAATGACAGGCAAGAACTACTTTTTTAGCTTTGATCACATTATTATTAGTTTTAGCAAGGTAATAATTATCTTTTTTCTCTAAATCAATAATTTTGGTTTTCTCATAAATATTAATACCTCTTTTAAGACATATTTCTTTAAGTGCAAGAACATATTTTAATGGGTGAAAAACAAAAGTATCATCAACTTTGATAGCATATTTACAAGGATATTTAATTGGTAAATGAGTAATTACTTTACAATCATTATAAGCATTATTAAGAAAAGCCTTTAAATCTTTTAATTTATGAATATTGTTATTTTGATCAGTAAAAACATAAGAACTATTACTTTCAAAATCACATTTAATATCATTATTAATAATAATATTTTTTACAATTTCAATGGCATATTTTTGACTTTCTAAATATTTTTTAGCAGTATTAAAACCATATATATGTTGGATTTTATTATATAAAAGTTCTTGTAAATATGTTAATTTACCTGTGGTTTTAGAAGTTACTCCCAAACCTATTTGATTACTATCAACTAGTGTTACATTCATATTACTTTTACTTAAATAATAAGCAGTTGAAATACCAGTAATACCACCACCAATAATTAAAACATCAGTAGTAATATCTTCTTTTAAAGAAGGTAATGTCTTCGTTTTAATACCTTGTAACCATATAGATTTATATATCATCATTATCACCATTATATAATGGATGTAATAGTTAATTTTTAAACGTTGTTTTTTTAATACTTTTGTGATATTTTTAAAATGGTGAAATAATATGGAGTGTCCAAAGTGTAAGAGTAATATATCTAATTCTTCAAGGTATTGTCCAAGATGTGGTTACCTTTTTCAAAATGATGTTGTAGAACAACATAATGATTTTGAAAGGGAATTATTAAATATTTATACTAATAAAAAATTACTATATCAAAATAATTTTTCCATAGGATTTGGTCTTTTTAATTTTGCTTATGCTTTTTGGTGTCGAATGTATTACGTAGGTATGATAACCTTTTTAAATCTTTTATTTTTAATTTTTATATGTTGCGTAGGGGGAAATGTTATTATTAACAGTATGGGCTTTTATACCTTATTAATCGTTTTTTTATTTTTATTAAGTATTAGTATTAATATTTATTATTTTTTGCATTTTAATGATTTATATATTAGAACTTGTCAAGTAAGAATTCATAAATGGCTTAATAATCAAGGTAATATGAGTGCAACGGACATTAGGGCAAATTGTATAAAAAATAGTAAAGGTAATTATATCGCTAGCATTCTAAGTATAGTTGTATTTGTCTTTTTAGTTTATATTTTCTTTTTTTCAATTTAATAATAACGCTTAGAATATCTTGATTTTTACTAAATTTATGGTATAATTTAGAAAGTTTTTAAGGAAGTGTAAGTGGATGGAAAAAAGAAATATTGCAATAATTGCGCATGTTGATCATGGTAAGACAACATTAGTAGATGAAATTTTAAAAACGAGTGGAACATTTAGGGAAAATGAAGATTTGAGTAATGCGACAATGGATTCTAATCAATTAGAGAAAGAACGTGGTATTACTATTTTAGCTAAAACGACAGCGATTAATTATAAAGGTTATCGTATTAATATTTTGGATACGCCAGGACATGCTGATTTTGGTGGCGAAGTAGAGCGTATTATGAATATGGTTGATGGTGTTTTATTAGTAGTTGATGCTTATGAAGGAACAATGCCTCAAACGAGATTTGTGTTAAAGAAAGCACTAGAAGCTCATGTAAAACCAATTGTCGTTGTTAATAAAGTTGATAAAGAATCAGCAAGATGTAAAGAAGTTGTTGATGAAGTATTAGATTTATTCATTGATTTAGGAGCCGAGGAAGATTGGTTAGATTTTAAAGTTGTATATGCCTCAGCTTTAAATGGAACATCTAGTTTAAGTGATGATTTATCTACCCAAACGAAAGGATTTACGGAGTTATTAGATTTAATTATTAGTGAAATACCAGCTCCTTTGGGGGATCCTAATCAAGATTTACAATTTCAACCAGCTTTACTAGATTATAATGATTATGTTGGACGTATCGGTATAGGTAGAGTGCATAATGGTAAAATAAAAGTAGGTCAAATGGTGGATTGTATAAGACTAGATGGTACAGTTAAACAATTTAGAGTGCAAAAATTATTTGGTTTTTTAGGATATAAAAGAATTGAAATAGATGAAGCTGAAGCCGGCGATATTTGTGCTGTGGCGGGTCTTATGGATATATCAGTAGGAGAAACGCTTTGTGAAGTAGGGAAAAGAAAAGCTTTACCAATTTTACATATTGACGAACCAACTTTACAGATGACTTTTGGTGTTAATACATCACCTTTTGTCGGTCGTGAAGGTAAATTATTAACAGCAAGAAAAATCGAAGAGAGATTAATGAAAGAATTGCAACGTGATGTAAGCTTACGAGTAGAACCTAATGACAGTGAATCATGGATTGTCTCTGGTCGTGGAGAATTGCATCTTGGTATTTTAATTGAAAATATGCGCCGTGAAGGTTTTGAATTACAAGTTTCTAAACCAGCCGTTATTATTAAAGAAGAAAATGGTGAAAAGAAAGAACCTTATGAAGAATTAATGCTAGATGTACCAGAAGAATCAGTAGGTACCATTATTGAACAATTGGGTACACGTGGTGCTATAATGGAGAGTATGAATAATGTTTCCGGTCAAGTAAAATTAGTATATACGATTCCATCACGTGGTTTAATCGGTTTTACAACTAATTTTTTAACTTTAACGAAAGGATATGGAATAATTAATCATACCTTTAAAGAATATCGTAAAATGACCAATGTCGATGTTGGTGAACGTTCTATTGGTGTATTAGTATCCATGGAAAATGGTAAAGCAACCGCTTATGCCCTTGGTGGATTAGAAGATAGAGGCGTTATGTTTATTGAACCAGGAACCGAAGTTTATGAAGGAATGATAGTTGGTGAACATACACGAGAAAATGATTTAGCTGTCAATGTTGTCAAAGGAAAACAATTAACCAATATGCGTGCTGCTGGCAGTGATAAAACCGTTGTTCTAAAAAGACCACGACCTATGCCATTAGAAACAGCTATTGATTATATTAATGCTGATGAATATGTGGAAGTTACACCTTTAAATATTAGGTTAAGAAAGAAAATACTAAATACAGAACAAAGAAAAAAGATGGAAGCAAAAAACTAATTTGTTTTTTCATCTTTTTTTGATATAATATAAGTATGTGATAGGAGGAAGTTATGGTCAAGAATAAATTAAATTTAAAAAAGAAAGAGGAAGAGCGAATTATTCCTTTAAAAAATTACATAATAGTAATTGTTATTTTAGCAGTTACAGTTGGCTTAACTTTTTTTATAAGAAATTGGTACCAAAGTTATGAAAATTACCAAAAAACAATTCCTATTTTAAAAAATGTTGTCAGCGAATTAAGATCCCATGAAATAGATAGTTATATAAGTGATAATCCAAGTACTATCGTTTATATTGGTGTTGCTGATGATGTAAAATGTCGTAAATTAGAAAGCGATTTAAAAAAATTAATTATTAAGAATCATTTAAAAGATAAGATTGTCTATTTTAATATAACTGATGTTACCGATAGAGAAAAATTATTAACTGATTTTAATAGTAAGTATTTATCTAATGGTAAAATTGCTAATTATCCCGCTATGGTTATTTTTGATGAAGGTGAAGTTATCGCTTTTCGCAGTAAAACAACTAAACAAGATTTATTAATTAGTGATATTGAACAATTATTTGAAGAGTATGAAGTGTATGGTGATTAAATTTGATAAACATAGTATTATATGAACCAGAAATACCAGGTAATACTGGTAATATTATGCGTACTTGTGTAGCAACAGATACTAAATTACATTTAATTGAGCCTCTTGGTTTTTCTCTTGACGATAGTAAACTTAAAAGAAGTGGGGTTAATTATATTGATAAATTAAAGTATGAGGTTTATAAAAACTTTGATGACTTTAAAAGCAAAAATCAAGGCACTTACTATTACTTTACAAGATATGGACATAAACCGCATACAAGTTTTGATTATTCTAATCAAGAGGAAAATATTTATTTGATTTTTGGTAAAGAATCAACAGGTATACCTAAGGAAATCCTAAGACAAGATTTAGATCATTGTATGCGTATACCCATGACTAAAAATGTTAGAGCCTTAAATTTATCTAATTGTGTTGCTATTGTGGTATATGAAGTATTAAGACAGCAAAGTTATGGTGATCTATTATTTGAAGAGCCTCATAAAGATAAAAATTTCTTGGAATTGGATTAAAAAAATAGTTGACAAGTTATAAAGATAAGTGGTACTATTAAATCACTGAGTTGAAAAACTCACTTGGGGCATTAGCTCAGCTGGGAGAGCGTCACGTTTGCACCGTGAAGGTCAGCGGTTCGATCCCGCTATGCTCCACCATATAGATTTTAACCTTGAAAATTCAAGGTTTTTATTTTTTTAAAATTTTACTTGTATATTTTGACGAACCTATAAAAATGTTATAATTTTGTTATATAATTAAAGGGGTAGATAAAATGACAAAAGAAGAAATATTATTTGATAAATTATCTAAATCAAAATTTAGAAGTAGGTTTCATTTAAGGCAAAAGGAAATAGACTATATTAATGATAAAGGTTTAGAAGTAATTCGTAATCATGCCGTAGATTTTATTACTAAACGTTTAGCTCCTTCTATAATTCCTAATGATGGTAAACAAACACCAATGCGTGGACATCCTGTATTTATCGCACAACATGCAACTGCAACTTGTTGCAGAGGCTGCTTAGAAAAATGGCATCACATCAAAAAAGGACAAGAATTATCTTCATCACAAATTAATTATATCGTTGAAATAATAATGACTTATATCAAAAAAGAAATGAATAACCAAAGCTAAAATCATAACTGTATTTTATCTTTTTATGTTATATTAAGAAAGGGATGAATATGATTTTAAATGTAAGTGGTAGAACTGATATAGTTGCTTTTTATTCTAAGTGGTTTATGAATAGGTATAAAGAAGGATATGTCGATGTTAGAAATCCTTTTAATCCAAAACTAGTTAGTCGCATTAATTTTAGCGATGTCGATCTAATCCTTTTTTGCACCAAAAATCCTCTTCCTATTTTAGAACATTTAAAAGAAATCGATAAACCGATTTTATTTCATGTAACTTTAACTCCTTATAAAGGAGATATTGAACCTAATATTTTCAAAAAAACTATAATTGAAAGTATAAAAAAATTATCCCAAATAATTGGAATTGATAATTTGTATATTCGCTATGACCCTATCTTTTTAAGTGATAAATATAATCTTTCCTACCACATTAAAGCGTTTAATAAAATGTGTACTTTATTAAACGGATATGTCAAAAAAATAATTATTTCTTTTATCGATGATTATAAAAATGTACGAAATAATTACCAAGTCTTAAATTTAAAAGAATTTACCGAAGAAGATTATATAAAAATAGGTAAATCTTTTAGTGAAATTGCTAAAAAAAATAATATGACTGTCCAAACTTGTTGTGAAGAAAAAAATCTTACAGAATATGGTTTTATCCAAGATGAATGTTTGTCTAGTGAACTCGCTTTTAAATTAACAGGTAAAAAATATAAAAAATGGAAAGCAAGAAACTGTTCTTGTGTTGAAATGGTTGATATTGGTGCTTATAATACTTGTTCGCATTTATGTAAATATTGTTATGCTAACTACGATGAAAAAAGTATAGCAAAGAATATTAAAAGACATTATGATGACTCTTCTTTATTAATTGGCTTATTAGAAAGTGATGATATTATTAAAGTAAGAAAGTAATCGATGAGTAGAAATAACAACTAAACTAACAGTCGGTTGCTTTTCTTTTTGATTAAATATACACTGAATGTGTAAGGAGGAAATTTTTATGGATCCAAAAAAAGTAGGAGAGCTTATTCACGAAGCTAGAATATGCAAAAATATGACGCAAAAAGATTTAGCAGTTAGTCTTCATATAACTGATAAAGCGGTTAGTAAATGGGAACGAGGATTAAGCATTCCTGATATATCCTTACTAATACCTATATCTAATATATTAGATATAAGCGTTTACGATTTATTAGGAGGAAAAATGAATGTTGACAAAATATCAAAAGAAGATGCTGAACAAGTAGTAAAAACAACTATTGAAAAAGGGGTACAAGATGGTAAGTGGAAAAATAGAATTAAAAATATAATTATTGCTATTTTAAGTACTATTGTTATATGTGGTTTGGTGATAGGGGGCATTAGCCTATTACTTCGTTATTGGAATTATAAAGATTATTTACTTACTAACCAAGTAACCTATAATAATTATAATATTACATATGCATATCATAAATATCATGACAAATTAGCACTTGATTTAAAAAATGAAGAAGATGAGATTATTAATGCGGGGAATGATTGTTATGATCTTTGCCTTAATTATTTCTTACAAAACGAACTTCCTTTAAATTTAAATTGGCGTAGTATGCCTATTGCTAATGATGAACGTAATACTATTACATATTTATATAGTGATTCTACGAAAAGTTATCAAGATGAAATGAAAGATAATACTTATATAAAAAAAGGTATTATTATAAATAGTGTTAAATCGTTTTTAATTATTCAAAATTTAGAACACATTAAATATTTATTTGAAGATCAAACGTATACTGTTGCTAAAAGTGAAGTCATACAATATTTTACTAATAATAATATTGCTTTTGATCAATTAATCAATTATGAAATATGGAATAAACAAATAATTAATAAGATTGAAAACAATAATAAAAATTTTATCAATAACTTCCCGATCGTAATAGAAAAAACGCCAGTAAATTAAAGTAAAAAAAAGTTGTAAATAATTAATAACTTTGTCTAATTAAAGTCATCTTATAAAAAAAGATGATTTTTTAAATATTTTATTATATAATAACTTTGGAAGAAATGAGGGCGTATGAAAGTATTAGTAATTATTCCTGCATATAATGAGGAAAAAAATATTGTCAAAACCGTTAAAAATATTCAAGCTTTAAAATTACCAACTCATACTATCGATTATATTGTTATTAATGATGGATCTTGTGATAACACTAAAAAAGTTTGTATAGAAAATAAAATAAATATGATCGATTTACCATTTAATCTTGGTATTGGGGGAGCTGTTCAAACAGGATATAAATATGCTTATTATAATAAATATGATGTTGCTATACAATTTGATGGTGATGGGCAACATGATGCTTTATATATAGAAAATTTATTAACTGAAATAGAAAAAGGCAATAACATTGTTATTGGATCACGTTTTGTAAGTGAACTTAGTACTTTTAAATCAACTAGATTAAGAAGAATTGGTATTAACTTTTTGTCAAATTTAATCAAAATAATGACTAATAAAAAGATATATGATCCTACTAGTGGATTTAGAGCTTGTGATAAAAAAATAATCGAATTATTTCAACATGATTATCCTAGTGATTATCCTGAACCTGATAGTATTGTTACTGTTATAAAAAAAGGATATCAAGTAAGTGAAATACCAGTAAAAATGAATAAAAGAGAAAATGGTAAAAGTTCAATTAATTTTATAAAATCCATATATTATATGATTAAAGTTAGTTTTGCTATCACCATAGCAGCCCTAGCAACAAAGAAAGGAAATGATTAAAATGCCTTTAAAACTTGTAATTATATTAGTTATTTTTGCTCTTCTATTTACGATATTTGTATTATCATATGTTATTAAAAGAAAACTAGTTATTAAATATGCTTTTCTTTGGCTTATTTTTTGTATTGCTATGACAATAGCAGTACTAGTTCCAGATTTATTAAAAGTAATATGTAAAGAAATAGGTATAGAAACAGTATCCAATTTTATTTTCTTTCTAGGTTTTGGCCTTTTATTATTTATTACTTTTGTATTGACATCAGTTATATCGACACAAAAAAATAAAATAACTAATTTAGCCCAAGAAATAGCTATTTTAAAAAATAAAGTAGGTAAGTAATATGATAAATAATTTAATTAAAAAATATCAAACATTTATAAGATATATATTTTCAGCAGGTATTTCTTTTGCTATTGATCTTTCTTTATTTACTGTTTTTAGTGCCATATTAAAAAATTATATTAGTGATCAAGCTATCTTTTTAGCAACTATTTTAGCAAGAATTATATCATCTTTAATTAATTATTTTTTAAATCGCAATACAGTTTTTAAAATGGATCAAAAGAATTTTGATTTTACAACATTAATAAAATATTATCTTTTAGTTATAATTCAAATGTTAGTATCAGCAACAGTTGTATATAAACTTTACCAATTATTACATATTAATGAAACTCTTATAAAAATACCAGTAGAAGTAGTATTATTTATGATGAATTACATTATTCAAAAATTATTTATCTTTAAAGATCATCAAATAAATATTTCTATTAAATATCAACCTTATATAGCTTTTATTCTAAGTACGATTACGACATTTAGTTTATTATTTCAAACTACTTCTACCAAATTATCTTTTCATAGAAGTAATACGATGATGATAACTTATATTGTTTTAGATATTTTACTTTATATTTATTATAAAAAATATTTATTTAAATTCAAAAAAAGAGGAACTTATACGGTTATTGCAATTATATTTAGTTTATTATTAGTTTTTGGTTATAGTTATGATACTGTTCATAATGCTAATTTAGTCTTCGGTAATATTGGTTTAATAATGTTTTCATTATTAAAAATACTTGGACTATTTTGTTTATTTAACACAACAATTTTATTATTAGATGATTATCTAAAACATAAAGAATTAAAAACAATAAAATATCCTAAACTATTTTCATTATTTGAAAAACATCCTTTTATATTTAGTTTTATCTTTATTTTAATATGTTATATACCATATATAGTTGCCTATTATCCAGTTATTATTAATTATGACGCTGCTAATCAAATTAAAGAAATAATGGGCATTCATACTAGATATATGGATAGTGTCGTTTTACTTAATCCTAATATGTATATTACTAATTTTAATCCTATCATTCATACTTTTTTAATAGGTGGTTTATTTAAATTAGGATATATAATAGGAAATGTTAATTTAGGAATGTTTTTATATTCTATAATTCAATTACTAATAGTAATAAGTACTTTTGCTTATACCATTTATTATTTATCCAAAATGAAAATTAATAAAATATTTAGTATAATAGCTTTATTAGTTTATGCTGTTGTTCCTTTATTTCCTTTATATGCTATGACAGCGGTTAAAGATGTTATTTTCTCTTGTTTAATCTTACTATATATCATAAAACTATATGATATGATTAAAAATCCACAAACACTATGGCAATATATGTTTTTTACAGTATTGATTTTATTAATTATTTTATTTCGTAATAATGGTATATATACCATTATATTAACACTACCCGTGTTAATATTTATAAATAAAAAAATATCTATTAATATAATAATTATCTTATTAATCAATATCTTTTGTTATGTGGGATATAATAATGTTTTATTACCACATTTTGAAATAGCTAATACTAGTATTAGAGAAGTATTGTCAGTACCATTTCAACAAACAGCACGATTAGCTAAATATCATGATAAAGCGATCAGTAAAGAAGATAAAATCATTATAGATAAAGTTTTAGATTATAGTGATTTAGGAAATAGATATCGTACTGATTTATCGGATCCTGTAAAAAATAAATATAACAAATATACAACCGATAAAGAATTAAAAGATTATTTTAAAGTATGGGGAAAGTATTTATTTAAATATCCAGTTACTTATATTGATGCTACTATTAATAATGTCTATGGTTATTTTTATCCTAATACTAGCGCTTGGTATGTGTATAATAGTTTGAACACCAAATTACAAGAAAGTGGTTTTGATTATCATTTTAATAACTTACAACCTTTGAGAACGATTTTATCTGGGTATGCAGAAATGTTCCCTTATATTCCAGTAATAGGAACGATTGCTAATATAGGTTTAGTAGTATGGATTCATATTTTATTAGTAGGGATTTTGATTGTTAATAAATTAAAAAAATACATTATTGTTCTTTTACCACAAATAACTTTAATTTTAGTATGTATATTGGGACCTGCTAATACATATTTTAGATATATTTTACCAATCGTATTTGCTTTACCAATAACTGTTAGTATTATATATAAAGAATTAAAAAAGTTGTGATTTAATATATAAGATTATTATGTTATAATTTAAATAAGTAGGAGATGTATATGAAAAAGCTAGATAAAAAAAAGATAATAATCATTGTTGTAATAGCTACTTGTTTATTAATTATAGGAGTTACTATTTTGTGTTTACTTTTATTTAAAAACAAAATAGTATTTAAATTAAAAGGTAATAATATAATACAACTTACAATTTATAATGAATATCAAGAATTAGGTTTTATAGCAACTAATAATAAGGATGATATAAGTGAAAATGTTGTCATTGATAGTTCTAATCTTGATATCAATAATTTAGGTACTTATCAAGTGACTTATACTTTAAATTATAAAGATAAAACATATACATTGAAACGTACGGTAGAAGTTATAGATGATCAAAGTCCAACTTTAACTTTAACTGGTAATGAACAAATTGAATTAGTTAAAGGATCTGTTTATCAAGAATTTGGTTGTACTGCTGTTGATAATTTGGATACTATGGTTAATGATAAAATTCAAGTTATTAATAATGTTAATACAGCTTATGCAGGAATATATGATGTTATTTATAAAGTTGTAGATGATAGTGGTAATGTGAGTATGGTTACTAGAAGGGTTGTTGTAAAAGATACAGCCAATGATCAAATAAATGATATTACAACGGTTATGAGTGATAATGAAATAACTAATATGAATTTTATTGATGGTGGAGTTCATGTTGAAGGTTATATTAAAGATAATAATGGCGAATTTAAAGTTGAAATTTGTAATAAAGAAAATGATAAATGTATTTCTTATTTAATGAATAAAAAAGATGATTATTATTTCTTTGGTGATATAAAATTAGATGAATTAGATAATGGGGATTATGATGTATATTTACGATCTAATAGTAGAGCTAAAGCTTTAAATAAACAACAGATGCAATATAGAATTGTAAGAGCTAAAGTTAATAATAAATTAGTAACTTTTAGTTATGATAATAATGAAGTTAGTATGAAAATAGAAGATTTTAGTTATCAATATGATATTGTCATTGATCCAGGACATGGAGGTATTGATCCAGGAGCATCTAATCAATTTATGGCTGAAAAAACAATTAATTTAATGCAATCACAGTATGAGAAAAAAAGATATGAAGAGCATGGTTTAAAAGTATTATTATTAAGAGAAGATGATAGTTATGGTATCATGTTAGGTGATGAATCTTGGCCTCAGGTAAGAAGAAAGGCCTATGCCGTAGGATATTATGGGGCTGTATCTAAAATAACTTATAGTAATCATCATAATAGTAGTGAAGATAAATCATTGATGGGATGGGAGATTATTGTTCCAGCTAACTCTGATAGTGCATTTTTGCAGAATAATATCAGTAGAATAAAAGAAGAATGGAGTTATATATATCCTGTTAATGAAGAACATATTCGTTTATATACGAGAAATTATAATACAGACAAAATATTTTCAAAAGAAAATGAGGAAAAGTATTATTTTTATGATTATTATGCTGTATTAAGATTGCCTTATCAATTATTTAACATTAAAAATGTTTTATTTGAAGGATCATATTTAAGTAATTTAAATGATTATGATTGGTATTATAATCAAGGTAATTGGAAAAAACTAAGTGAAGCTAAAATAAAATCTTATGTAACTTCCTTAGGATTAGAATATATCGAACCGCAAGAAGAAGTAAAATAAATTAAGAATGCATGTAAAAAGTGCATTTTTTTGTTGCCAAAACCGTAGGGGGGGGGGGGTA
>CANRAE010000025.1 GCA_947628525.1 uncultured Bacilli bacterium | reverse complement strand
TTGTCAATAATTCCTTTAAAATAAAGTAAATCTAGAATTTTTTTATTTTGTGTCATTTGGGGAAAGATAGTTTAATTTGTTTTTTAGTTAATTTTTGCGCTTCTATTTTACCAAATTTAAAATTAAATAAACCAGCGATCATGAAAATAAGACACAATATATAAGTTAAATTAGATGAACCGCCATGAAAATTGGCCCAACATAAACTAATAAGGGGTAAAAAATATATTTTTTTAGAATCATTATAGAAATTGTCATATAATAAATGCATAGTAATTACTAATAAAATAAAGCTAATCATATGGGGTCTTGGTAATAAAACTTTTATTAAAGTTAACATTCCTAGTAAAGCCCATCCTGATGAAAAGTAGATATTTTTAGATATTTTATCTTTTAAAAAATAAGTTAATAAAGTAATAAGTAAAGTCAGCATTACTAAGCAATAAACAAAAGCTCCTTCTTTAAAAAGATATTTAAAAAGGTAAATAACTACTTCACTTAACCATTCGTGTGAAAACCAATATAAATGATTGGTAATACCATACCATGAAAAGATATCATAATAAGGTATTTTTAGGTTATTGACAATATATTCACCACTTTTTACATGCCAAAAATAATCATATCCATAAGCAAAGGAAAAAATAGATATTAATAATAGACTTATAAATATACATAGTGGCAACCAATTCAATATATTTTTATTTTTACTTTTGCTCATGTTATTCACCAACAAAAGATTATCATATATATTTATTCAAAACAACCACTTTTTTTACTATCTTCTCCTTTTATATAAATAGTTAATTTTTCTTTACTATCACAGGTAACTAATAATAAATCATTGATATTATTGTATCCTTCATTACTAAGTCTTGTTTCTAACCAAGCTTTATCTTTTTTGATAATGGCAAGATTATTAAGCATAACTTTGCCATCAATAACTAAATTAGTACATAATCCTTTATATGATACTTTTATTTTGGCATCATTTGGTGTTATAGGAGCATATTTACTTTTGGGCATAAAACTAATTTTACCATTAGGTTCCATGATCGCAAATTCTATTTCACTTAAATCAAAGTAACCATTGCTTCTAGCTTCTTGTAATAAATCATTTAAATCTATTTTAGCTTTTTCTATATGATCTTCAATAATTTTTCCATCTTCTATGATAATAATAGGTGTTCCAATAATAAATCTTCTTAATTTAATGCTTTTAGCAGTAAAATGGGAAATTAATATGGATACGATCGTATAAACAGCCATAACGATAATACCATATAAAAAATGGGATTCTAAATCAACGGAAATATCAGCAGCAACACTACCTATGGTTATACCAACAACATAATCATACATATTTAGTTGTGATATTTGTTTTCTTCCCATAATTTTAGTAAAAAAGAAAAGAGCTAAAATGGAAAAGATGGATTTAATAAAAATATAAAAAAAGTTCACAATAATCACCTTTATTATTATGAACATTAATTTTTAAAATAAACCTGTTATTTCTTCCTTTTCATTAATATTAATATTTTCTAAATTAGGTTGTTTACTTAAACCAGGCATAGTCAAAATATCTCCTAAAAAAACGGTAATAAATGATGCACCACGATATAATTTAATGTCTTTGATAGTTACTTCATAATTGCTAGGATAACCTAGTTTTTTAGGATCATCACTTAGGGAATATTGTGTTTTAGCAATACATATTGGTAATTTTTCATATGGTTTTAATTTTTTTATTTTATCTTCTATTTCTTGGGGATATATAACTTTGTTAGCGTGATAAATAGTTTTCGTTATTTTATTTATTTTTTCTTTGATAGAAAGATTATCATCATAAAGTAATTTAAAATCATTAGGTTGTTCACAAGTATCGACTACTTTATTGGCTAGTTCAATAGATCCACTACCTCCTTTTGTATAACTATCAGCGATAGTGAAAGTAATATTATTTTGAGCACAGTAATCTTTAATGACCTTTATTTCTTCTTCGGTATCGGTACTATATTTATTTAGACAAACAATTATGTTATTAGTATAATTTTTAATATTTTCAATGTGGGCAATTAGATTAGGTAATCCTTCCTTAACTTTATTAGGATCAGGTAATAAAATATTTTCTTTATCCACAAAAGCATTGTATTTTAGGGCTTTGATAGTTACTACTAAGACAACACAATTAGGTTTTAAGGAAGCACGACGACATTTGATATCAAAAAATTTCTGAGCCCCTAAATCGGATCCAAAACCAGCTTCCGTTACGACATAATCAGCAAGACTTAATCCTAATTTAGTAGCAATAATACTATTGCAACCATGAGCAATATTAGCAAAAGGTCCACCATGAACTATAACGGGATTATTTTCTAAGGTTTGAACTATATTGGGCTTAATAGCATCTTTTAATAAGGTAGCAAGGGATCCTTCAAGTTTTAAATCTTTGGCTAAGACTTCTTTACCATCATAAGTGTACGCTAATAAGATGTTAGCTAAATTCTTTTTTAAATCCATAAGATCACTGGATAAACAAAGAATGCTCATAATTTCACTAGCAGCTGTTATATTAAATGATTCGCTACGATCATCTTTGTTATGAATAGTAATGTTTCTTAATGCCCGATCATTCATATCAAGGCAACGATTAAATACAATAGTATTGGGATCAATATTTAAAGTATTACCGAAATATAAATGGTTATCCAAAGCAGCACTAATTAAATTATTACAACTACTAATGGCATGCATATCCCCTGTAAAGTGTAAGTTTATATCTTCCATAGGAACTATTTGGGCATAACCACCCCCTGTTGCTCCACCTTTAATGCCAAAGACAGGACCTAATGATGGTTCTCTTAAAACAATAGCTGTCTTTTTATTAATTAAATTTAAAGCATCTCCTAAACCAATACTTACCGTTGTCTTCCCTTCACCATAAGGTGTAGGATTAATAGAAGTTACTAATATTAATTTACCTTTTGGAAAAGAAATATATTTTTGATAATTAATTTTCGCCATTAATTTACCATAATGAATAAGATCATCTTGATCAATGCCTATTTTTTTGGCAACTAGTTCTATATTATCTTTATGACTTTTTCTTGATATTTCGATATCACTATTCATGTAATCATCCCTTTCAATATATAGTAGTATATCATATAATTATAAATATTTATATCTATCATTTTAAGGAACTTTAGTATATAATATGCTTAGTTAGGAGGTTAAATATGAAATTAGATAGTATCAAAAATAAAAATTATTCTAATATCTCTACATTGATTAGCGCTATTATCTTTTTTATAATAGGAAGTATTATTTTTAGTAATCCTAATAGTACCGTCAAATTTATATCGTATGTTTTAGGAGGATCTTTTAGTATTGTTGGATTATTTAAAATAATTAGTTACTATTTAGGTAAAAAGAAAGAAAAAGGAGTTAGTATTAAAGATTTAAGTATTGGTATAATTGCTTTTATATGTGGTCTTGTATTAATAATTTTTTCTAATGCCATTGAGGTATTAACAAGAGTCATTATGGGAGCATGGATCTTGTTTAATGGTATTAATTTATTAACAAGTAGTCTAAAAGTTATAAAAAGTCAAGATAATAGTCCTAAAGTGTTACTAGTTTTAGCAATTGTTATGATTATTGGTGGTTTATACATGATTTTGCGAAATAATCTTGTTTTCCAAATGATTGGTTTATTTATTATGATATATGCTCTAATAGAGATTATTGGTTACATTTATTTTGTTGGCAAGAATTAGCATTTTAAGGTTGTAAAAAATCAAAAATTTTTTTGATTATAACTTGCATAAATGATATGTTTATGATAGCCTGTATTTAGCAAGTAAATTTGCATAAAATAAAAAAGAGGAACATTTGATTTTGATGGTGAATGTCGCCTCCAAATTAAAGGATTGGACACTTATCAATGAAGAGTGTCTATTTTTTTATTGCTAACACCAATAAGGTAGAAAGTAATAAAATGATAGAAATAAGCTTTAAAACTTTTAATAAAAAAGTCTTGATTTTTATTAATATCTACCCCCTTTCTTTTGCAAGATAGGAGGACAACACTCACATCAAATGTTCCTATAAAAATTATATTATATATAATTATAAAACAAGCGAACAGATTAAAAAAAATAACCAAATTTAAGTATGATAAAAGGTGTTTAATTTCTTCTTTATAACCATTGTATTAATGCCTTTATCATCTTTTTATTTTAGGTTATATTTTTGTTGAAATGCTTTAATATATTTTTTTCTAATAGTAGGAATAATTTGCGAAGCAACTTCAATAGAAACATCATTTAAATCAATGTTAGAAGTATCTAATAACATATAAGAATCAACACTATCCGCAAATAATCCTTGTAATGAATTTAAACAATTATTATACTCATCGATATTTTCTTGATTTAAGAAAGATCTTTTTTCTAAAGCTAAACTAGAAGTATAATCTCTTCTTAAAGAAATTAATGAATCAGCATAAGTAATTACCAAAAAATCTATTAACTCTTTTGAAATTTGCGAATATTTATCTCTTACCTTTAAATATTGTTCTTCTTTCATATCACCACGAGCAAATATTCTATAATTCCATATTTGTCTATCATTTATAGATCTATCAATTAAAATAATTTCTTTTTCTGAAACAAGAGCTGATTGTAATTGTTTATATACTTCATCAAGAATTGCAATATTGCCATCAACTAATTCCATGTTATTAAACTTATTTTTTAAATTTTCTTTATAATACTTTGATGTTGTAAATTCCTCTATCAAGGAAACAGAAAAACCACCTTTTTTAAAAAAATCATATAAGTTATTTATTGTAGTAGTTTTGCCTGTTCTAGGTGTTCCACTAAATTCAATGACAAAAGGTTTAGGAAGTGTTACTAATGATTTTAGTCTTTGTAATTCAATCTTCCCAGCATGCAATTTTTTTAATCTTGCATAATAATCTTGATTATCTACAAAGATTGTATCTCTTAAAAACAAATCTTCTTTGTTAGCAAATACTTTATCTAAAATATCTTTTAATCTTTTAAATATAGGTAAATCTTTATTCTCACCTAATACTAAACTTTCATAAATACTTGTATAATACCATTTTTGGGATTCTTCTCCTCTTTTAAAAGCACTAAAATCTCTACTACCACTTTTCTCAAATTTTAAAAATAAATCTTCTAAATTGTTAATTTTATCAGCACATATAACTAATTTATTTCTAAGAGAAAGTTTTTTTGTCTCTTCAATGGTATGTTTTTTTCTATCTTCCCAAGATAGTGATTTATCAGGTTCAGAAGCCCCCATCACTAAGTTAGCAATATCTTTACCAAATTCTTTTTCAATATCCTCAATAGTATATTTTGTATCTTCGATAACATCATGTAAATATCCAGCTGCTATAACATTATCATCATATCCAAATGATTCTAATAGCTGGCCAACACTTATTGGATGAATAATCATAGGTTTGTCAGGTTCATTCTTTCTAATTTGCCCCATATGAGCTTGTATCGCAAAAATTAAAGCTTTTTCTTTTATATCCATAACTTCATTTACCTCCATATATTTTGCTACACCCCATATTTATTCTTTAATAATTATTTTTTATTTTCAATTTTTTTAGTCATAATAATAACTTATTTCACTTTAACTTTATTTATCCAAATGGATATATGCATTTTCCAAAATCAGGTATACATACAAACTTATTTTCTCTTTTATATATTTTATTAAATAGTTTTTATCTTTTCTTCTATTTTTTTTCTTAATCACAACAGTAAGTGTTTTCTAATTACAGAGATTTATTTTATCTTATTTCTTTCTAAAATACTGGTAAATATAATTAAATAAATTATAGAAAAGAAGATTCCCCCTACTACATCACTAGCAAAATGAACGCCTAGGTAAATACGAGTTACGCAAATGCAAAAAATAATGATACACAATAATATAGTATATAAATATTTACGTTTTTTATTAATTTTATGATCATGCCATAATAGATAAATAATAAAACCATAGAATGCAGTTGCTACCATAGCATGGGCTGACGGAAAACTATAACCAGATTCAGTAATTATATTAATATCTAATGGTCTTGGCCTAGCAAAAATAAATTTAAGTAATAGATTAAGTAAAAAAACGGTTATTAAATTAATCATGATTAAGATGCCATACTTTTTCTTATGAAAAAATAATAAGATGGCAATGGTTGTTGCAATTAAAACAAGAGCTCCTCCTAAATTAGTAACAATTTTAACGAAAAAGGTCATTTTAGGAGAAATTAATTTAGCAATATGATGATAGTAAAAACTATCAAAAGCATTGATATTTTCTTGATGTAAGCACCAAATTAAAACAATAAGTAAAGCTAAACTAATTAAGCAAGCGATCCACTTTATATTGTTTTTTAAATATTGAACCATATTTTTCATATTAGCCTCCAACTGCATTTAGTATAACATAAATTTATTATATCAAATAGTGTAAATTCTATTTAATTTTGAAAACAATATGTGCTAAAATGAAATAGTAAGTTAATAGTATGGAGGTTAGTATGGAGTTAGTATCTAGTAATTTACGATTAATAGTCATGGACAATTTTTTAGACTTTGGGAACAAAGTTGATCAACATTTAAAACTGATGAGAGATGTTAATGACAATCGATTCAGTTTTATTGTGCCACAAACATTACCAAGATTTGCTAGCGGCGAAGCAAAAGCGGTTATTTTAGAGTCAATAAGAGCCAAAGATGTATATATTTTATCAGATGTAACTAATTATAGTTGCACTTATACGATGCACGGTTTTACTAATCACAAAAGTCCTGATGATCATTATCAGGATATTAAAAGAATTATATCAGCTATGAATGGTGCTGCTGAATCAATTAAAGTTATTATGCCTTTTCTTTATGAATCAAGGCAACATAAAAGAAAAGCCCGTGAATCACAAGATTGTTCTTTAATGTTACATGAATTAGAATTTTTGGGCGTTAAAGGTATCCTTACTTGTGATGCTCATGATCCGGGTGTAAGAAATGCTTTACACAATTGTTCTTTTGATAATATTTATCTTACTCATTCTATATTAGAGCAAATCATTGAAAAAGAAAATTTAGACTTTGAAAATCTTATTGTCGTAGCGCCAGATACAGGGGCTTCTGATCGAGCTGAATATTATGCCAATATCTTAGGTTCCAATATAGGACAATTTACCAAACGAAGAGATTATACGAGAGTTGTCGATGGTAAAAATCCTATTATCGCTCATGAATATATAGGAACAGATGTCAAAAATAAAAGTGCTTTCGTAGTTGATGATATGATTTCATCTGGTCAATCAATGTTAGAAGTAGCTGAAAGGCTTAAAGCATTAGGTGCTGATAAAATATATTTAATTGTTTCTTTTGCTTTATTCAGTGATGGTGAAAAAAGTGTTGAATTATTTCAAAGAGCTTATGACAAAAATATCTTCGACGAATTATATACAACTAATTTGTCATACGTTCCTAATGAAATCAAAAATTTAGAATGGTTTAACGAAGTAGATTGTTCAGAACATATTACTAAAATAATCGATGCTTTAAATAACCATCATTCAATAAGTTACTTATTAAATGGTAAAGAAAAGATTTTGAAAAAAGTAGATACTGCTAAACAAAAAAAGATTTTTTAATATAATTTGTTTTTTGATATTATTAATAACTTTTTAACTATTATTTTATTTTCAAAGCATAAAAGTTAAGTATTGACATATTATTTATTGGTGAAGACATGAAAATAAATTATTTAATACTTATATTAGTAATTATTATTATGCTATCTATAATTGTATTACTAATTTTAGAAAATATGTTTCTGCGTCAAAGAACCAAAGATAATAATCTTAACCAAAATGTTATTGCTATTGGTAACGATGAGACCTTTTTAGAAAAAAAGATCATTAACAATTCGTCTAATCCTAATTATAAAATTAAAGTATATTATCCTTATACTTCATATGAATCATTAAACAAAATAATTGATGAAGCAATAAAAAAAATAATAGATGAATTTATTGCTACGGTTTTAGAAAATAAAACTTTACAACATCAACTTTATACTCTTAATATCAATTATGATAAATATCAATATAAAGATTATCTATCATACGTATTTTATATAAGTGTATATACTGGTGGTGCTCATCCCAATAATACTATTTTAACTATTTCATATGCTAAAAATAAAGATAAAATTATAACTATTGACGATTTAGCTAAACAATATCCTGCTCTTTTAAATAATTTATCTAATGAATCACGTTCATATTTTGTTAAAGATCAAAATTTTAATGATAATGATATTAAAGATATGTTAATTGATGGTACTATGCCTAATCAAAACAATTTTAAAAATTTTGCATTTAGCGAAATGGGGTTATTAATTTTTTTTGAACAATATCAAATTGCTCCTTATAGCTACGGTGAATTTGAAATTGTTATCCCTTATAGTAAAATATTTTAATATTAAACAAATATAAAAGGTATCCCAAAAAAGAGATACCTTTTAATTATTTAATTTTGCAACTATAACTAACTGCTTAGTTTTATCTTTTTTATCACAAGTTGTTAAGACTAATAATTGATCGTTACTATGTTCAATAGAAATATTACCATCTTTAATTTCTTTATATATTTTAATAATTTGATAATTATATTTTATGTGGTGATAATAAATATTGATGTCGTTACCGATACTAAGTTGATCTAAATCATCAAAAAAAGCTTCATAACCATAACCGCTATGAGCGGCTAGAGCTAAAATACTATTTTCTTGATCAGGAAATAAAGATCCATCAAGAACTTGAACATTTTTATCTACATTATTATTAGGATTATCCATAGGAAAAAACAATTTGCTCAAATTAATGATAGGAATTTCTAAAACACCACAATCATTACAAACAACAGAATTATTATCGCTAGGTATTACCTCTTCGCTTATTGTATTATTTCTTGTAATGGGAGTGCTAATATCCATTATTTCATTAATTATTTTAGTTTCTCTTTTATTTTTAGCATACCAATAAATATTATAATTCGCAAATATCATGATAGAGATTAATACTAAGTATTTTCCTAATTTAAAAAATAAATTATTATTTTTTCTTTTTTTTACCATAAGTCAACAATCCTATCCCCGAGCAAAAACCAGTTAACGATAAAATATTAGTTATATCTAGATGTTCAACATAAGTATTAGGAACATCAAATTCTTTTTCGTTTTTCATATTAGCTTTGACTATATCACCATTTTTTTCAATTTCAAAAAACATTTTTTCCGGATTTAATATATATCCTTCGGGAGCATTAGTTTCAATTAAATAATATTTACCGACCAAAAGATTATCAATGATAATTTTGCCTTCGCTATCAGTTATGCCTTCAAAGATTAAAACAGCTTCTAAAATATTGTCATCATATTTATATATTTGAATAGTTGTATTTGGCAAAGGATTACCTGTTACTAAATCTTGCTTAGTAAATTCTAATCGCCCTTTTTCTAAATAATTTTTCAAAGTTATAGATAAAGAAACCGTTTTGGAATATGGATCTTGATAAGAAAGGGTAAAATAATGATACTCTGGATCAAGGACATGATTATTAGCGGTAATAGTTTCTACTAAATAATAATCTCCCAAATATAAATGATTAATCTTTATTAAACCATCTTTAGTAACGAAAGTATCAATAAGTTGATGTGCTTTATATATAAGTGTACCATCTGGGGCATAAATGTTTTTAGCAGCATATAGTTCAAAAGTTACGCCATCTAAATTGATTTCCTCATAATAATAAGAATTATTATCTATAACTAATTTTTCACCTATTTTTTTTACTTCCACTTCACCCCAAACTGGTTCATTTTCAAAATATACTTCTAAAATAATGCCTAGATCATCATCATAAATAAAATTACTATTTTCATCTATGGTAAACTTTAAAGGAACATTATTCCATAAATATCCATTAACATTCTGATTTTCTAGTTCTTCAATTTGATAATGCCCGCTTTCTAAAACATAAGGTGTTATAAACGAACCTTTACTAGTTTCAAAAACACATACTTTTTTAGTAGTAGGATATGATATGTTTTGACATACATATTCATTAGTATCTAAGTTTTTGATTTTAAACTTAATACCATCTCTTGCGATCACTTTTTTAGATTCACTATCTATTTTTATTACTCTTAATCTAGCACTAATTTTAGCATTAGATATTATTTTAGTAATAGGCTTACTATCTTCTTTATCTACGACAATTTCAAAATCTTGAACTTTTTCATAGCCTGGGGTTGTGGTTAACTGTTTTACAATGTAAGTACCATAGGGTAATTTTATTTTAATACGCCCTTCTTCATCCGTTGTTTTAACTGCATATAAAGTCATATTAGATTTTAAATAGAAAGCAAAACTAACGTTAGGTTCTGCTTTTAATATGCCTGTTCTGCCATCGGCATAAACTTTATACAGTTCCATAGTACGTTCAATAATTTTTTCATATACATACACATGTGGATATAAATTTTCCGCAGTTATTTCAAAATAATACTTAGTGGGATCAAGTGTATATCCCCGACTGCTTTTTTCTTCTAATAAATAATATTTACCTAACTTTGGTAAAAAATCACTAACTCCTTTTGAACTTACACCGATAACTACTTCACCACAACGTTTACCATCTAATTGATAAATACCATAAACTGCTCCTTCTAATATGCCATCTCCTTGGGGTGTTATGGATAAATGATCAGCATCTAATTTTTCTACTGTTACCTTACCGGCATAACTATTAACAATTACTTCACTAGTTACTTGATTGTTTAATCCAAAGAAGCCCATTTTTTGCGATCTTGGATCGATACCTACAAAGATAGTTGTAGGATCAGCTGTATATGTTTTTTTGATTAATGATATAGTAATTTTCCCCGCCTTAGTTGGTGTAATTTTTAACTGATTACCATCTATTTTGGCACTATTTCCAGTAGAACTCACAATTTCGTAATTAGCTAAAACATTATTCTTATCTAACAAAGATGTTTCTTGCCCTATTGGTATATTTAAATCTTTACTATCAAAACTAGGCTTTGTGTAATGCATATTTACTAGTTTCATGATCTCTGTTCTTTCAAAATCAATATTTATAAAATCACCATTACCAAATGGTTGTGTCCAAAATTCAACACTTTGTCCTCTGGTTGCTTCCCAAATAAGAGCTTGGGTTGCCATACGATAACGCAATGTCCCATGGCCTGGATAATTATAACCATAATAACCTATTAATTGAATTCTATCATTTATAGTATCATTATAAGGAGAATTACCCCATCCTGCATCACCATTATAATTATCGGTGATAATTTCTACTCCTGGTTCTACACAATAAACAACCTTACCATTAATTTCAAAAATACCATACTGTCCAAATAATGGTTCTTTATCTCCTCCCCAGGTAGCAACATAAATATTAGGAATGCGTTCTACTTTTAATAATGCAGCATGAACTTTATTGTTACCACCTACACAAAATGTTAAAATACCAATTATTAATCCAAGTAAATATTTATATAACTTTTGCTTACTAAATAAATACATAAAAAATAACCTCCTAAGGAAATTATTATATTTTTAAAGTTCATTTCCTTAGAAAAGGTTAATTTTTTTTATTTTGTTTTAAACTTTGATCATTAACAAATTCTTTACGAGCAATATATGTAGGACTTGTTTTTAAAGAACTAGCAGTTAAGCGCTGTTCTTCGATATAACCAAACTCTTGTTTTAAAGATTTATCAATTACTAGCATTAAACTAGTATCAATTATATAACTTTCATTTTCTAACCAACAATGGCCACCTTCCTTTTCGGCATTACGCGTCCCTTTTAATACTGGTAAAATACCAGATACAATATCAACATCATCATAGGAATAACTTAATTGCCAACTAGCACCAACACAATTACCTATATTATGACCCCAAAGAAACATATCAGCAAAATTTTTCATTTGAGGTATAGGTGGTATAAAATTTTGATCATCTATTTTGGACCACTCTTCATCATTAAAAAATCTTATCTTACCACTATTCATATTTTCATCTATTAATTTATGAAAATGATCATTATGATGATATAAATTCCAAAATAATTCATAAGCCTTAATATCTGTATCCATTATCTTCCTCCAAATACTAGTTGATTTGTTGTTTATTTTGTAGATAGTCTTTTAATTCATAATAAGCACTTGTATCCCATAGCAAAAAGCGTTCATCGTCAGGATAATTACCCATAGTTTTAGAACATCCATCAGGGATAAAAATAAAATCCCAACTCCATCCGTATTGACCTGATTTTTCTTTGGCAATTTTACCTTTGGTTATCGATTTAAAAACAATGGGATCTTGACCATATTCACAATAAGCAAAAGCTTCAATAAAACAAGCATTACGGTTTTCTTCTTTTTCTAAAAGCTTTAACAATCCTTCTTCACCAATAGTATCATCAACATAATGGGTATAAGGTCCTGGAAAACCTCCAAGAGCTTCTACAAATAAACCTGTATCATTTTTTAATACTGTACATTTTAGCTTTTCACTAGCCTCTTTAGCTGAATATTTAGCAATTTCTTCCACCGTATTAGCCTGAATTTCCGTTGTAGGTATGTTAACATTATCTACTTCAATACCAAGAGGTTCCAATATTTGTTTAGCACTCTTAACTTTGGACCAATTACTAGTTACATATGTTATTTTCATTTCATACTCCTTAATAATAAATTAATTATTGCTTTTATTTTCTTAACCTTATTATTGTTTTCCTTATTATAGCATAAATTGTTGATAAAGTAAATGATAATATTATCACAATAGGAAAATATACAATTACTTTTTGTTGATTTGGATTACCTGTAAATTCATATAAATATTTGTATATAAAAATATCTACTAAACTAGATGCCAAATAAATATCTAAACTGATATTAGCAAAGAAACATGATAATTTTTTTAGATATTTGTTTTGAGTGGTTATATTATAAATAATCAAAAAAAGAAACAAAGCTTCTGTAAAGATAAATAATGAATAGTACTCTAATAAACCTCCCCTAGCATAAAATACACAAGCAATTGTATTGATGATTAACAAAATAATTAAATTTAACTTTTTATAATCTGGTTTAAAGTAAGCTATATTTTTACCAGCTAAATAATATGCTATAAAATACAAATTACCCCAATATAATGGAAAATGAATTATGTTTGAAAATACACCATTAAGGAAAGAAAAACCAATAGTCAATAATAAGGCAAGGAAAGTAACTATTTTCTTTGATTTATCATCGAAACTATCATACGCTCTATTTAATATTGGCGTCATCATATATAGGCCTATAAACATTTCAATATACCAAGAATAACGACAAGCAGTAAAGATACTAATTTTATATAACATAGTTTTGATATTAAAAGTAGATAAATTATTGTTCATAATACTAGTAGTTATAAATTCTATAATACTATAAAACAACCAAATAACAATGATCTCTAATAATTCGATAAAAAATTTTTTATTATAATCTTTTTTATTGTTTAAATAACCTGAAAGCATCACAAATAAAGGGATACAAATCATGCAAAGATTTCTTATTATTACTTGAATAGTTATACTAAAACCAGTAGCATTCGTATTATAAAACTGGGTATTTAAGAAAAAATGAACGGATAAAACCGTAAAAGTTGCTAAAATTTTTAATAAATCTAAACCAAATAAACGTTCTTTTTTTGACATCATAAACCACTCTTTTCACATTATAATTATATATTTTTTCTTATCTTGATGCTTCTTTCAAAACTAATTATCATTATATAGCAATTAAAATTATATCACATACAATAGTGAATAGTAAATCGAAGTATAGTAAAAGTATTTGGTTAATAGTTTATAATGCTACAAGTTTAAAATTTAAAAAAATAACTTGATATATAATTTTCCACATAATAAAATAAAATTAATAAAGGAGAAACCATGGAAAAAAGTAAAAGATATATATGGTTAGATATAATAAAAATGATTGCTTGTTTTTGTGTAATAGTAAATCATACCGAAGGTTATTTATTGGAATATACAAATTATGCTAAAATGCCAACGCTATTTTATTGCATGCAATTTTGTTTATGTAAAATGGGAATTCCTTTGTTTATAATGACAACTGGTTATTTATTATTAACTAACAGTCAAAACAACGAATTTAATTTTAAGGATGTTTTTAGAAGAATATTTCGAATTATTATTCCACTTATTGGCATTCAACTATTATTATTTATCAAAGATAACGGGCTAACTAATTTTTCTTTGATAGCATTTTTAAAAAGTTTTTTACATGAACCATATATGATTCCTTATTGGTATTTGTATATGCTTATTGGTTTATATTTAATAACGCCATTTATTAAAAAAATGGTAAATAATTTTAATATTAATGATTATAAAATATTTATCGTAATATTCCTAGTTATACCAAGTTTATTACCAATATTAAATAATTATATGCATATTGATTTTAGTAATTATTTTTTTCAAGCTTTTTTCCCAATGATTATGGCGTTTTTTATCGCTGGTGTATATTTAAGTAAAGTAACAATTTCCAAGAAAAAACTATGGTTTTCAATATTTTTATTATTTATTTCATCTATATTTTATTTTTTAACTTTATATTATCCATATTTAACTAATGGTAATATTTCATATCAATATGATACTTATACTAGTATCTTTTGTATCGTGCAATCATTCGCATTATTTTATATAATTAGACACTTATTGGAAAATTTCCATTTTAATAAAAGGACATCTAAGATAATCGAAGAAATTAGTAAAACAACATTTGGTATTTATTTAATTCATGCATTAATTAATCATAGAATCTATAATTTTCAGCCAATACAAAATATATTTAGTCTAAATGCTTGTTTGGGAATAATTATATTAGAAATAGTCATTTTTATAATTGGGAGTATCACAACTTTCTTTTTAAGAAAAATACCAGTTGTGAAAAAATTTTTATAAAAAAAATCTAGTCATTAACTAGATATAATGCAATATATGGCAGGGGTAGCAAGACTTGAACTCACGACATTCGGTTTTGGAGACCGACGTTCTACCAACTGAACTATACCCCTATACGATGCCTTTTTTAAGCACATTTATTATATCAAATTTATACTAGTTTTATCAATATGTATCAAAGCAAATAGTTAAATAATTCCTAAATAAATTGATAGAAGTATTATATCATAATAAACATTAATACACAATAACCAAATCATTTTTTTAACATAATTTATTATAGGTGATAATTATGGCAATCGTTGCATATACCAATAAAGAAATTGATTTATTAGCTAGACTTATGCGAGCAGAAGCTGTTGGTGAAGGTTCACTTGGCATGCTCATGGTTGGTAATGTTGCCATCAATAGAGTTTTAGCTAATTGTTTAACTTTTAAAGATATTTCTTCGATTACACAGATGATTTATCAAAACCCAGGAGGATTTGCAGGAACAAATAGTCCTCTATTTTATGGTGGAGCAACTACTTTGGAAAAAGAACTAGCACTACGCAATATCAACGGTGAATATTATTACCCAGCAACCAATGCATTATGGTTCTATTCTCCAAGTGATGGAGCTAGTTGTGTACCTCTTTGGTATGATCAACAATTAAGTGGTAGATACTTAAATCATTGCTTTTATGAACCTTATGAAGGTATCTGTGCTGAAATTAGATAACTAAAAGACCACTAATCAAATAGTGGTTTTAATTAGAACTTATAAAAGTAAAGAAACGCTCCCTTAGGGGAGCTTCTTAATTTACAAATAAATTATTATATTTTTTCCTTAATATCTTTTAACGTTATTTCTTTATATTGTTATATCACTGTATTTAGAACAAGCGCTTTATTATGATGGAATAATTAATTGTTGACCTATTGATAAAATATCTGATGATAAACCATTCTATTTATTGCCCTTTGCTCTATTATGTGTTTTACATAACATTTGACAATTATCAATATCAGTAGCGCCACCTTTACTCCAAGCAGTTACATGATCAGCATCCATTTCGTCTAACTTCCATATTTTATTACTTCCTCCCAATGCGCACAATGGACAATTTGATATATTGTTTTTCTCTGCTTCTTCGGTTTGAATTTTGTATTTTGCTTTTTTCATAGGTTCATCAAAAATTCTTATATCTAAATTTTTTCTATATTCTGGATTTTCTCCACTTAACACATATTCATATATACCTTTCTTATTTTTGACAAAATAATCACCTTGTAACTCTCTCACCCTTCTAGAAATATCGTTTGATGAATAAGAATTATTATGATATTTTTCATATAATTCTCCCCAATTTAATACTCTCATTGAAGCATCAACATCTTCAAATATATTGGATACCCAATCAATTACTGAATTAAAATATGTTTCTAATTCGTTTATATTATCGTCTCTTCTATGTTTGCTCATATACTCTTCTATTTTACCTTTACTTACCCAGTTTAAAGCTGCTTCTAAATATTCTTGTCTTAAAACATTACCACTTATGTACGCTGACCATTTTTGCAAATTGGAATTAGTTGAATTTGAAAATACTTCTTTAGCTTTGGTTATAAATGGTCCAGAATATATTGCATTATAAAGTTCTTGTTGATTTAGGGGAATTTCTTGAATATTTATCGTCTTAAACCATTGCTTTATTTCAGATTCTTCTCCTTCGCAAATATATATTGTTAATGGAGTATCTAATATTTTATTTTGTTCTTCTTTTGGTAAAGCTGAGAAATATTGTTGCATACCATTTTGATCTAAAATGGGAAATCTTCCAGTAGTAAACCTACCTATTGATGTTATCCTTTGTTGACCATCTAACACTTCATATAAATCACCGTTTTTATTAAAATATATTAATCCTAAAGGGTACCCTTTTAATAAACTATCTATAACGGCAACATCCTTTTTTCCATCGGCATATATATAATTTCTTTGATATTCAGGTTGAATAACTAACTTCCCATTTAAACCATATAACCCTTTGCCTTCAAATTCATTATAAATAAAGCCTTCTACAATATCTTTTACTTGCCAATCAATTCTCAATATAGTTTTCATTTTACTTCTTCCTTATAATTATTCTAAAATACATCGTTTTTCCATTTATAGATAAATCTTTGCCATCATTCCCTTTTCTAAAAGTTATTATCTCAAATTGTTCAGGGCAATATTTTCCTAAAAATGTGATAGGAACACCCATATATCCAAAGTAATCACTGGGAATTGCATCTACAAAAGGAATATCAATTGCATCATAATTATCATACTTTTTATACCCTTGACCTTTTACTTCTTTATGTTTACTAAATTTGATATTATCAGCTTCTGTCATTAATGATAAAGGTTGATGTCTTTTCCCATGATCAACATTTGTAAACCATCCCGTCCCTGGAACAGTTATATATTTTTCACCATTTTTGGCAACATATAATTCAGAAGCTTTCATTTTATAAGTATTAGGAACCCTATATGTAAGATTTTTACCATTTACCCGTTCATTAAATCTGCATCCCAACCAAATTTTGTTCTCTTTTATCAACGGATATACTTCTTTATAAGTAATGGCATTCTGATTTCCTAATATTATAAATTTCTTTTGCGCTTCTATTATCCACATAATAAATTGTCTAAATAAACTAAAAGGTGGATTAGTAATAATAAAATCTGCCTCGTTCCTTAATTTTATTACTTCATCAGATCTAAAATCACCATCTTTTTCCAAATAATTCCAATCTATGTCATTTATATCAATTCTTCCGGAATGATTTTTATCCCTATCAATAATTAAAACTTTACCATGTGTCCTTGTTTTAGAGGCATCATACTTTGGAGAATTAAGTTCATTTTTAGGAATTCTATATTCAAAATCTTCACCCTTGCTTTCATAGGCATAGCTTGTACAAATAAGTTTTTTTAATCCTAATTTTTCAAAGTTTTGGGCAAAATACCTTGTGAAACTACTCTCAAAATCATCATCACATGGGCATAAAATTGTTTTGTCTTTAAAAACATTGGCATCATAATCGATATATGCATTTATTTCTCTTTCTACATCTTCATATTGAGTAAAAAATTCATCGTTCTTAGACTTTTGAGCATTATCTAATGTCACTTTGTTTCTAGGCATTTACTTATTCCCCCTTTATTTTTTGAATAATTATTCTATGATACACTTGCTTACCATCAATTATTCCGTAACTTCTAGTTCCTGAATTTGATATAACATTATTCTTATATCCGACTTTTTCTTTCCACTCATCAGACATTGTACTTTGTGTCCATCCCATAGCTGGACCAATTATTTTGAATTGTTCAGGGCAATATTTATCCATAAACGTTAATGGAACACCCATATATCCAAAGTAATCACTGGGAATTGCATCTGTATAAGGTACATCTATTGCATTATAATTATCATATTTTTTATATCCTTGACCTTTTATATCTTTATGTTTACTAAATTTGATATTATCAGCTTCTGTCATTAATGATAGAGGTTGATGTCTTTTTCCATGATCAATATTAGTTAACCATAAACAACTATTGGTAGCAACTATTCTTTTACCATATTCATTTATTTTTGTTTCCGTACCATATAATTCATATCCATCAGGAACTATAAAACCACTAATCCATCTACCAATACCAGTTCCTAACCAAACTTTATTTTCCATTAAAAGTGGAAAAATTTCTTTATATGCAATACAATTAATATTTCCAATTATTAAAAATTTTTTGTTTGCTTCCATTATCCACGAAACAAATTCTCTAAATAAACTAAAAGGTGGATTGGTGATAATAAAATCTGCCTCATTTCTTAGCTTTGTTACTTCATCAGATCTAAAATCACCGTCTTCTTCCATATAATCCCAATTAAAATCATTCATATCAACTTTACCAGAATTATCTTTATCCCCTTCTAAAATAAATATTTTCCCATGGGATTTTGCTTTCGAAGCATCATACTTTGATGAATTGCTTTCAAATGAAGATAATTGATAAGGATGAGTAATTTTTTTGCTTTCATCGGCATAACTAGTGCAAATAAGTTTTTTCAATCCTAATTTTTCAAAATTCAAAGCGAAATATTTGGTAAAATTACTCCATTCATGATCATCACATGGACATAAAATAGTTTTTCCCTTAAATACGTTAGAATTAAAGTCTATATATGCATTTATTTCTTTCTCAATATCTTCATATTGAGTATAGAACTCATCATTTTTATTTTCTTTTGCTTTTCTTAAATTTTCAGGCCTAGGCATTTTTTCACTTCCTACTAATTAAAAATTTTGTTACGTCTTAATTCTGGATTTGTAGTATCTATAAACTTATAAATGATTAATTAGTTATATATAAATTACCCATATTTTCATTTCATACTTTCTCACTTATAAAATTCTAAATACAATCGTATTATAACATATATGTATCACTTCAATCTTTATCTAAATATTTTACCATTAGATCCGGTTAAAAAGATATTTACATTTTTTATCTGAGCACATAATGAATTAACAACTTTTTCAAAATTATCCATATTTTGAATTTCATCCAAAAACAAATAATAAATATTATATGTTCTTCATCTATTTTATTTTTTTTCTTTTAATTAAATCTAAATCATAAAATTTTCTTACTTCAGATAAGTAATCTTCTCTTAAAAGCATATAAATAATCTCTTGTTACATTATATATCGTTTTTATACTTTTGTAAAATTATTACGTTTAATCGATGTAGTAAACTAGATGTGGGAAAATATAAAATTATATAAAAAAAAGAGAAAACACTCA
>CANRAE010000024.1 GCA_947628525.1 uncultured Bacilli bacterium | reverse complement strand
TTCCTTTCTACAATTTTATTTGGCATATCTATTATACCACTTTTTTGTTTATCAGTCATAAGGTTTAACACAACTTTATAAAAAAAAAGAAACAAAGTTTTTTATTCGTCTTTGATCTTAATCGATAAAATATCTTCTAATTGAATTACTCTTTTATTATAAGTTAATAAATGATTATCAACTTTACTAATAATTTTAGTATTAATAGTTTCCTTTTTCGTTATAATTTCTACGGGTACATTAAAAACAAATTGATTATTTTTAAATAAATTATTTAAAGCATCGCGGAAAGAAAATGCATTATCTAAATCAATCATGTTTTCTTTATTTTCTTTATTGATATGATCTTGAGCTTCTTCATATTTAGAATAAAAAACAGTTTTATTATTGTCTATTTTTTTATTAGGTTGGTTTTTATAAATAGATGGTAATTCTTTACTCATAATATCACTCTTCCTATAAATATATTATGTTATTTGTTAATAAAAATGACTAAAAATATCATACTAATAATGGTGATATTATGTTAAAAAAGTATAAAATAGATAAATTGATCGTTTTTTATGTCTTTCTTTTCTTTATCATTAGTATTATTAGTATTTATTCAGCTTCAATGTATTTATCACCATCATTAGGCAATTTACCATTAAAGCAAGCCTTATGGTATTTTTTAGGAGCTATTGTTGCTTTTTTCATAATGAAAAAGGGAAATAAATTCTTTTATAAATTATCTTGGTATATTTATTTAGCTAATAATGTTTTGCTTTTAGGTTTATTATTTTTGGCACCTAGTATTAATGGTAGTAAGTGTTGGTACATAATAAAAGGTTTTGGTAGTTTTCAACCTAGTGAATTTATGAAAATAAGTCTTATTTTGATGATAGCAAACGTCTTAACTTATTTTCATAAAAAGCATCGAAAACCTAGTTTAAAAGATGAATTTTTTTTATTGCTAGAAATCTTAGTAATTGTTTTAATTCCTAGTTTATTAACTTTTTTAGAACCAGATACAGGAGCAGTTATTATTTATTTAGTTATTACTTTATTTATGTTATTTATTAGTGGTATTAAATTATTTTGGTATATTTTATTAGGTATAATCATAACTACGGTAGGAGGAAGTTTTTTATATTTATATTTTTTTAAACAAGATTTGTTTATAAATGTTTTTGGTAGTAGTTTTTTCTATCGAATGGATAGGATTATTAATTGGCGAACTGGTAGTGGGATGCAATTGGAAAATTCCTTAGCGGCACTGGGATCTAGTTCTTTTTTAGGACATGGTTTTAATCATACCCCTCTTTATTTCCCCGAAGCAGGTACTGATTTTATTTTTGCTGTTTTTGCATCTAATTTTGGTTTAATAGGATCTTCTATATTACTAATAATTATTTTGTTATTTGATTTAAAAATTATTACTTTGGGAATTGATACAGTTAATCGAACTGATAAGTATTTAATTAGTGGAATTATGGGTATTTTTTTGTATCAACAGATACAAAATATTAGTATGACTATTGGTTTATTACCTATTACTGGTATTACTCTTCCCTTTATTAGTTATGGTGGTAGTAGTTTATTAGCTTATATGATTTTAATTGGATTAGTGTTAAATGTATACAATAAAAAAGATAAAAAAATATAAAAGTGCCTATGCACTTTTATCATTTAATACTTCTTCATAAACTTTTTTTAATTCTTGACCAATAATTTTTAAATCTCTTGATAAAGCTACTTTATATCCTTCTTTGGTCAAATCAGGTAGTTCATTATTCAATATTTTCTTTATTTTGCTTTCAAATTCATCAACATCTTTAGCTTTATAGACATTAACTCCGTCTTCTAACCAATCTTCAAAAACCGGGATATCACGAACAATAGCTTTGGTTTTACAAGCACAAGCTTCGATAATAGGTATACCTTCTGTTTCTTCTAAGGTAGGAAAAACATACAAATTACAGTCATTTAAAGCACTAATAATCATATCTTGTTCAACATAACCAGCAAAAGTTAAATTTGGTAACTTTACTTTAATTGCTTTTCTTATTTTCCTTGGTACGGCATAAGAAGGTGTATAACCAAACCAAATAAATTTATAATCTTTTAATCTTTTGGCTAATTCTACGAAATCTAAGATGCCTTTTCTTTCTAGATAAAGTCCTATCCCAACAATAACTTTATCATCTTTACTATATCCATAAGTTTGACGAAATTGATGCATCTTACTTTTATCTACTTTAAATTTTTCTAATTCTATACCATTAGAAATAGCTGTAATTTTACGATTCATACCATATCCTTCTAACAATTTTTTAGAATATGGCGTTGGTGTTATTATGTGATCACCTAATTTATAACAAGTTACTATCCATTTTTTAAATAATGGGGCAATTTGATTAGAAAAAATAAAACTATTACGAAAATCTTCCTCAGTTGAATGCGCATGATAGACAATCTTTTTACCTTTCTTTTTAGCTTTTTTAGCAAGGGCATATGATTTAGGTCCATAAAAATTAACATGGACTATGTCATAATCATCCTTAGGATCAAGAGTATATTCAACATTAGCATATTCCAAAGCTTTCATTTGATGCTTAATCGCCTTGCCAAGACCACTTTTGCCAATATATTTTACACCCTCTGTATATAATAAAACTTTCATAACACACCTCTTACCCTATCAAATTAATTATATCATCATTTAAAAAAAAAGCTATACACTAGTATAACTTTCATGAAAATTATTATTTTAAAGTATTTTTTAAATCGGCAATAGCATTTTTTTCTATTCTAGATACTTGGGCTTGACTTATTCCTAACTCACTAGCAATTTCCATTTGGGTTTTACCAATAATAAATCTTTGATCTAAAATATATTGTTCTCGTTCATTTAGTTTATCAATGGCATCATTAACCGATAATTTTATATCTAAATTACTTTTTTTACTATTTTTATCTTCTATTTGATCAAATAAGAAAATAGTATCACCACCATCCGAATAAATGGGTTCAAAAATACTTATTGGTTCACGCATTGAATCCAAAGCATTAATTATATCAAAAGTATCAACTTCCAATATCTTTGCTAATTCTAAAACACTTGGCTCAACACCACGTTCCATAATTATTTCCTCTTTTTTCTTTAAGGCTTTATACGCTAAATCTTTTAAAGAACGACTTACTCTAATACTATTGTTATCTCTTAAATAGCGTCTTACTTCACCTTGAATCATCGGAACACAGTAAGTTGAAAATTTAACACCATAAGAAAGATCAAAATTATCAATAGCCTTTAAAAGACCAATACACCCTATTTGGAAAAGATCATCCATATTTTCTTCTTTATTCGAGAATTTTTTTAAGATAGCTAAAACTAACTTTAAATTACCCTTTACTAATTCTTCACGAGCCTGTTCATCACCTTGTTGCATTCTCTTAAATAACGCTTCCATCTCGTTAGAACTTAATACTTTTATATTTGCTGTATCCACGCCACTAATTTCTACACTATGGCGTGCCAATTATTCATCCCTCCTATTATATAGTGTCAAAAAGCCTGCTTTTTTATTCATAAAAGTACTTTATTGACAATTTAGGAAAAATGAGTATAGTAAAAACAAATGAGGTGATAAAATGAGCTTAGAAGAAGATTTGCCAAAAGAAATCATTTTTGATGATAATGAAGTCGTTAATGATAATTTAGATGATATTATATCCAAAGTTTTAGAAATAGTTGAGGCTAATTTGGATCAAGATACAATTTATGGGATATCTAGTATGGGAATAACAAGTTGCCTACATCCAAAAACTTATAAAATATTACGCAAAGAACTTAATAATATTATCAAAAAACAAATAAATGGTAATTATAAAGCTCAGGCTTCTATTTTAAGTAGCAAATACTTTTTTAAAATTTTACCCGATAATTATTATGATGTTTATAAAGATTATCTCACCCAAGAACATATTTGCTTAAATAATTTAAGACAACTCCTATATGTCAAAGATGATTATCTTTTCGATTTAATGCCACGATTAACTTATTGTGGATTCATTACTAATGCTTTTTGTATCCTTCAAGCCCAAAACATTATAAGATTATGTAAGTGTTTAACTTTTTTTAAAGATTATCAAGATAATTTAGTTAATGAACAGTCTTCACCTACATATGATCGTTTTATGCCTAAAAATTTAATGTTAATTAAAAAAATGTCTTATCCAACAAATAAAAATTCCTAGTTTTTTAGGAATTTTATTTATTTTTATTATAATTTTTTAGTACTCCTTTGGCATTTCTAATATTATTAAAGCAATGATCATAAAAATCTTCTTTGACAGCAAGTGGAATAGAATATTCTATTCTTTCTTCAATCATTTGGGGAATTAGACGATAATTATTTTCTAAAATTTTGATTTTTTCGCTGCATCTTTCTAAATATGATTGATCTGATATTTTAAGAAAATCATCTAACACCTGCATAGCATTAAAGCCAACTTTACTACGCTTATTACTAGCTATCAATTCTAATGTATAATCATGATAATCATTAGAACCGAAAATCATATTAGTATCATATTGAGGCAATGAAATATTACCATCTTCTTTTTCAACGATAGACCAATTATCACTATGACGATCAGAATGTGATGTTAAGCAATCAAAAATTAATATATCAACCAATTTATCCATAATTTGATAAACAATTTTTTGACGCAAAGGATTATTTTGATAACGTTCTTCTAAAATAGACCATATACTTTCCAAATTATTTAATTTATAAGTAGCTTCATCTTGATTATCTTTATAATAATCTATATCATATAATTTACTAAGTAATAAATCATCCTCTAATTTTTTTTGATAAAAATCAGAAATTATTTGCGTTCCCGAATAACTTTTATCTAATGGATCTTTATAATTATAACTAATAACACCTAATTCGCCATTAAATTTAGCTAAATCATAATGAGCCGTTTCCATACCCATTAATTTTGATATTTCTTCGGAAAATAATTCATAGTAATAATCGTTGTTCATATGTGTTTGTTTAAATAGCACTAAATGATTTTTAGTTATTGGATCGGTTATCCAAAATTTATTACTGATGCCAGATGTTTCTATATCTATTAATCCAAGTTCATATAATTCATCTAAATCATCACATTCTCTACCTAAAATATTACTAAAATAACTATTTATATTTAAGAATCCTTTTTCTCTATCAATTATAGTATCATTTATTTTTATAACCATGTTCTTTATTTTTCATAACAAAGGAATAACTGTCGCGACACATGTCTTCAATTCCTTTGGTTGCCCTCCATTTTAATTTTTCATAAGCATAACTAGGATCAGCATAACAACACGCTATATCACCAGGACGTCTACTTACTATTTTATAATTAATTTTAACATTATTGACTTTGGCAAAAGTATTAACAATCTCTAAAACACTATATCCACACCCCGTTCCCAAGTTATAATAATCTATTCCTGTATCTTGTAAGACTTTTTCAATAGCTTTAATATGACCTTTACTTAAATCTACCACATGAATATAATCACGTACTCCTGTACCATCAATCGTGTCATAATCATCGCCAAAAATATTTAAATATGGTAACTCATTCGTAGCTACTTTCATAATATAAGGCATTAAATTATTAGGTATACCATTAGGATCTTCCCCAATTAAACCTGATTCATGAGCCCCAACAGGATTAAAATATCTTAAAACAGCAATACTCCAAGTATTATCCGATATATAAAGATCTTTTAAAATATTTTCAATCATTAACTTAGTCTTACCATAAGGATTAGTTGGCGATAAAGCAAAAGATTCTTTTATAGGTAATTTTTTAGGATTACCATATACCGTTGCACTAGATGAAAAGACTAATTTTTTTACATTATATTTACTCATAACTTCACATAAAACAATAGTTGAATCTAAATTATTTTGATAATATTTTAAAGGATTAGTTACTGATTCTCCTACGGCTTTATAAGCAGCAAAGTGAATAACTGCATCAATTTTTTCCTTAGCAAATATTTGATCCATAAGCGTTAGATTACACACATCACCTTGATAAAAAGTAAGATCATGCTTAGTAATTTTTTTGATCTTATCAACAACATCTTTTTTCGAATTAGATAAATTATCAACAACAACAACTTCATAACCGTTTTCTAATAATTCAACACAAGTATGGCTACCAATATAACCACATCCCCCGGTTACTAAAACTTTCATACTTATTCATTCCCTCCATAACCAACCATTACGAATATTTTTTATAAACTATGCATTTTTTCTACCAACTTTTTATATAATTTGATATTATTAGAATATTTATTTTTATCATCAAATTTAACAATTATATCACAACCACCATCACTATGAAAATTAGTATCATATTCAATTTTAAATATACCAATATCATTTTCTAAATAATCTTTAACCGCATTACAATCAATACCTGTTTTAATCTTATCTAATGATGTATGCATACCAAATTGCTTAATTTTATCATTAAAACCTAAAAACCATTTATACGCATATAATGAACCATCTTGATTTAATATTATTCCTTCACCACGATTTTGATTCCATTCATGCAAATCAATAATCGCATCAGTTCGCATGTTTTCTAATTGTAAAGCTAGCTCTTGTTCTGTTAGATCATTACTCATCATAAATTTACCTCCTGTCAATGATAAAGAAATAGATTAGCAAATTAGCAATCCTTTCCATAGTAGTAACCAATATTAATTGTTTTTAAAAATAAATATTTGGCATTAACACTATAACTAAATATGGTTATATCTTGATCCTCATCATAATAATACTTATTACCATGACAAGTCATTTCTTCTAATTTATTTAAATAATTATCTTTTACTTTATTAATTGCTTGATTACTTCGTAAAGAATATAAAGTAACTACATACATACCACCCATACGTTTATAATAAGAAAATAAAGGGATGGGGATGGTTGCTTCCTCGGTTTTATATTCATCATAAAAAAAGGTTTGATTATAAATTAAAAGAGTAGATATTATGACGAATAAAAACAATATTACATATTTGAAAACTGCTTTTCTCATTTTTTTATTCCTACTTTCCATTTAATACTAATTATCTTTATTATACACTATTTTTTTTATTAATTTATATTTATTTTATATTATTATTTGGTAAAATATAGCTATAGAAGGTGAATTAATGATAAAAACGAAAAAACGTGGCTTATTAATTGTTGTTTCTGCACCAAGTGGTAGTGGTAAGGGAACAATTATTAAGGAATTATTAAAAAAAGAGACCAATTGTTGGTTATCGGTTTCAACTACGACCAGGGAAAAACGTGATAATGATATTCCCGGTGAAACTTATGATTTTGTAAGTGTTATAGATTTTCAAAAGAAAATTGCAGACGGTTATTTTTTAGAATATACCAAATATGCTGATAATTATTATGGAACACCACGTAAATTTATTTTTGATAAATTGGAACAAGGGCGCGACGTTATATTAGAAATTGAAATAGAAGGCGCTAATAATATAAAAAAATTAATACCTGAGGCTATCTTTATCTTTATTATGCCCCCTTCTCTACAAGTATTAAAAGAACGCTTAGAAAAACGTGGTACAGAATCCAAAGAAAAAATATTAAAACGTTTTAAACAAGCTTATAAAGAAATAAATGAAGTAAGTAAATATAACTATGTTGTTATCAATGATGAAGTCGATTTAGCAGTAAATAAAATTCAAGCAATTATCATGGCAGAAAAATTAAGAGTAGATCGAATTGAAGAAGTTTTCCTAAATAGTACAGAAGAAAGCATTCACGAAGAATTATTATCACCTCAAAAATTTAATAATGATGATATTAAAGACAAATTAAACGAAAAATAATTTCTCAATTATTTACAAACCTCGCTTTGAAAAAGTGCGGTTTTATTTTGAAATAATTTTTATTAAATGTTGAAAAGTGTAGTGGCTTGATTTTATCCTATCAATAAAAAGACTGTTAACAGCTTTTCCTTTGTCAACAGTCTTGGTAGTATACATATACTCTTATTTATAAATTGTTTTTACTAATGCTTTTTTATCATAACAATATTTATGAATTAATTCTTTTAAATCAACATTATATTTTTTTTGCATATCTTTGCTATTCATCGCATATATTTCATGAAGCTTACCTTCTTTAACAATAGTCATATCATTATCAATCAAATAATTAGTCTTAGCAATTAAAGCCTGCAAAGGTAATCTATCAATTATTTTCTCACTTTCTTCATCTAAAAAACCATAATGTTTTTTAAAATATAGTTTACGACGGACAGATCTAAATTTCTTTTCCTTTTCTAATTCATTTAATAACTCTACTTGGTTATCATACATCAATTTCTTTTTTCTTTGAAACAAAAGCCAACTATATAAATTAAAACCATCTTCGTCATAATCAACACCATTAATACTTTTAAATTCAATTGGTATATTCATATCTCCATAATATTGTTTATAAGCTTGAACAGCACAATATTTCTTATACCATAATATTGCTTTATCATTTAAATTTTGTTCTTTCTTGCCATTAGAAAATATACCAGTAATCTCTCTTTCTAATAAAGCTTTTTGTAATTTTCGAAGAGCATTTTTTAAATGTTTATCATGAAAATAAGTACTCATCCCTAAGGATTCCGATAAAGCAGTTACTGTTTTAGTATCATCATCACCTATTTCTAGATAATTCATTAATATTTGTTGTTCATTATTATTCATTTTTCCTATTTCTTCCAAAACAATTCTAAGCGTGTCTTGATATTCATAATTAGTTACCATTTCATTTCTATCTATTTCATTAATTTGATCATTTAAAGATAAAAATTCTTGATATTTATTTTCTTCATTTAAATAGCAATTTATTTTATTACTTATATATCTAGAAGCACTTTTGCCAAAATCTTTATTTTTAGGTAAACGATCAATGCTTTCTAATAAAGCAATTACACCGATAGATCGCAACTCATCTTTATTGGGTTTATCTTTATACTCCTCTTCTAATAATTCATCAATTATATGAAAATGTTCCTTAATTAAATTGTTTCTATGAACAGTATTTGTTATCATTATTTATCTACCTTTCTGTTTAATACTAATCTTAATTCGTTAACATTATTATTTGTTCTAAATTGTTTTGATTTTATATAAGATTCTTGGTTAGGATATATTTCTATACTATCGATAGTACCCGCTACAAAAACCAATTCATTGTTTTCACCCAAATTGATTTTTTGGCTAGCACAAGATGGTAATGTTAATCGTCCTTGCATATCAGTAACACCATAACCAGCTGAATATAATTCCAATTTTTCTAATGCTGTTTTTGCAAACTGACACATTTTTGTTGTTGAGTTTTTTTCCAACAACTCATATAGTTTAGTAATAGCTTTTTGCACATCAGCAAAATTATATGCTTTTATACCTTTAAAATCACTAGTATAAAAAAAAGCCAATTTATCTCCTTTGGTAACGCCAGTAAATTTAGGAATAACTATTCTTCTTTTGTCATCCATACGGACACAAACTTCTTCTAATATTAACCTATCTCCAAACATTATTTAACCCCCTAATGCCGCTTATTATATAATAAATTTTACATTAAGTCAAGAAAAAAGAAACATAGTAATGGTTAACTATGTTTCAATTATAATTATCAAGTTATTTATTTTTTATTTTAATTTTTTTTGCTTAATTTTTCCAAAATGTTGATTATAGCTATCATTCATATCTTCTTGTCCATCAAGAGGATGCTTTTGATACTCTTGTTTTAATGACTCAATTAAGCTTGATTTATTACATTCACCTTTCATAACAGCTTCTAAAAGTTGGTTTCTTCCTTCCTTAGTATGTGGTAATATTGCTCCTTCAAAAGAATTTAAATTACGAAGATCAATAATTCCTTCCATATGCTCTGGAAATTTTACCCCTTGGACCGTATGTAAATTTAAATATACTTCTCCTTTCATATGTTCTGGTAGTTCTAATCCTTCGGGACTTTGTAAGTACAATAAAATTAATTTACCTTGCATATATTTTGGGAATTTTACTCCTTTGGCACTTTTAAAACGCCATCCAAAATCTATATTTCCTTCCATATGTTCTGGTAGTTCTAATCCATAAGCATTGCCGTCATCACTGCTCAATCTACATAAATCTATATTACCTTTCATATGTTTTGGAAATTTAAATCCTTTAGCTCTGATTACTTGACTTAAATCTACCCCTCCTTCCATATGTTCTGGTAATTCTAAGCCTTCTGTTGTGGTTAAACTACTTAAAATAACCATTCCTTTTACATATTTTGGAAATTTTACTCCTTTGGCCGTTTTTAAACTTCTTAAATCTAAATATCCTCTGATATATTTTGGTAATTGTAATCCTTCTGCTCTATCTACACATCTTAAAACTAAATTTCCTCCCATATTTTCTGGAAGTTGTAATTTTTGAAATTCACATAAAAAAGCTAACCATAAATCTCCCCCTAAATATTGGGGAAATTTTAATTCATCAATGGTCAACCAAGGAAGAACTATATCTCCATAATGATATATAATATCGCCACTCAAAGCTTCCTCTTGGGTAGTTGATATCTGTTTTTCATCACAGTTAAATAAAGCTGCTAACTCTTTTTTGATATTTATTTCTTTTTTCATTTGCTCTATTCTGAAATCTTTTTCTGGCTCTTCATTCCATCCTGTTTTATTCCATAATCTTCGATCTTCCTTATATAAACTCATAAAATCCATTTCTGTTAATTGTTCTTTATTTTGCCACTTTTGATAAATAGGTGCTATTATATCCATATCTTTTCCTTTCATATTTTCACGCTCCTTCTATTAATACCTTTTTTACTCCTTTCTTTTATATTATTCAATATGTAAGAATCTTGAAAGGCAAAAAAAACAAGACTCACACATATTGTGTGAAAGTCTTGTTCAATAACCTTTATCATTTAGCCCGAATGTTTATACATTGAACTGACGAACTAAATCCATATTATATGGGAACTACTCCCTTTCAACGATTCATATTATATATATTTTTTTGATTTTGTCAATATCTTTTTAAACCAATTTAACTAAACATTCCTTGAAAAATATAATATTTGTATCTAATTATCGTAGATGTTGATGATTGCCGCCATCCATGACTTTACCTTGTACTTCAAAACTATTTATGCCTTCACCATCGCCATTAAGAGGATGCTTTTGATACTCCTGCATTAATGATTCTACTAAACTGGGTGGATTATTACGATATTCCATTATAGCTTTTAAAAGTTGTTCTCTTCCTTCTTTAGTATGTGGTAATATCGCTCCTTCAAAAGAAGTTAAAGAATCCAAACGCAATTCGAAATTTATATACTCTGGAAATTGTAATCCTTCGGCAGTAGTTAAGTTTCTTAAATCTAAACCCCCTCCAACATATTTTGGTAATTCTAAACCTTCGGCAATAGTTAAGCTCATTAAATTTAAATTTCCATCAATACGTTTTGGAAATTTTAAACCTTTGACGGTAGTTAATCTACTTAAATTTAAATTTCCTCCTATATATTCTGGTAATTCTAAATCTTCGGCAGTAGTTAGACGAATTAAATATAAACTCCCTCCTACATATTTCGGTAATTGCAAACTTTTGGCAGTAGTTAAGCTGTTTAAATTTAAATTTCTTCCAACATGTTCTGGGAATTTTAAATCTTTGATGGTAGTTAAACTGCTAAAATCTAAATCTCCTCCTACATATTTCGGTAATTGTAAACTTTTGGCGGTAGTTAACTCGTTTAAATCTAAATATCCTCCTATATATTCTGGTAATTCTAAATCTTCGGCAGTAGTTAGACGAATTAAATATAAACTCCCACTTACATATTTCGGTAATTGTAATCCTTCGGCAGTGGTTACGCTGTATAAATATAATTCTCCATAATGGCATATAATTCCACCACTTAATGCTTCTTCTTCGGTAATCGATATTTGATTTTCATTACAATTAAAGGCAGTTGCTAAATCTTTTTTGATTTCTCTTGTTGATAATATTGCCGCTATTCTTGGATCTTTTCTCCAACCAAAGCCCATTATTTCTCTATCCAACTCATATAAAAATCTTAATTCTTCTTTGGTTAATTCAACATTATTTTGCCACTTTGTATAAATATATGTCATCATTTGCATATCTTCTACTTTTTGTTTATATATATCACGATCGGGAAATTCGTTTTCTTGTAATTTCTTTTCTACCACTTGTTCCATATTATTTTCTAAGTTTTGATTCGGACCTATCCCTCTTATTTCAGCTATCTTATAACCTTCTTTACGAATAGCTATTCTTGGTTGGCTATATTCTCCATTACTACCCTTAGTAAAATACACATAAAAGTCTCCTCCTTTTATATGCTGAGTTGCCGTTTCTAATCCTCCTGCTGTACACCATCCCGTTCCTTTATTACGAATATCATTATATAGTATTTCTGGATTACTTCCTTGTGGATACTTTTTCCATACCCCATCATCATTACTTATATCTTTTTTGGCCTCATTCATCTTTTTTAAGGCATATCCATATAATTTCCCAAAACTGCCATTTTTTATTAATTTATCTAATTCTTCATCTTCTATTTGCTCTTTTGTCATCGATGATCTTAATGCATCATAAACAAAGGCCAAAGCCTCTCTATCTAATTCAATAAATGGTTTGACTGTACTAGATGTTCTTCTATTAAAACTTCCTTTTTCTTTATCATATGTTCCTAACTTTAACATCCCTTGAAATGCATAATATTTATACCATGTTGGATAGTTTTCTGTATCTGGGCTAGCAAAATATTCGATCCAACTATCAAGACTTGCTTTTTGTTCATTTATTATATGTTCTATTTCTTGTTTCTTTATTTCTCCCATATATTCTAAATATCCCATTCCACGTTCTAGGGCTATTTTCTTTTGCAATTCAAAATATGATTTAGGTACATTACTACCAGTTATTACATATTTATCGTAATAAAGTCTTTTTAACATAGCAATATCGTTTTCTCTTGTAGATCTGTTCTTATCGAAAGCTTTTCTAGTTACACGTTCTAATCTTTCCATATATTTTGCTATTTTTTCATTTTTATTATCACTTGGTTTTGCTGTGTGCATTACTTCTTTACTTAAATGTAAGTCTTGATATATTTTATTTAAAAACTCATATCCTTTATCGTCCATTCCTTACCTCTTATTATATTACCATATATACCATATTATATCACTCACCATACGGCTTTTACAATGAAAAAATGCACAGGTGTAAAGGCAAAAAAAGAAGCCAAATGGCTTCCTAAAAACTATCAATATTAATTTTTACGTGTTTATTATCTTTAAGATAACTACTAGCTTGAACAATAGTCCTTATTGAATTAGCAACTTTTCCTGCTTTACCAATAACCCTACCCATATCATCATTATCAATCATAACTTGAATGATCATAGTATTAGGATCATCAGATTCAAACTCTTTAACACTTACCATATCTTTATTAACAGCAAGTGCTTTAACTAATTCTTCTGTTAATACCACTAAGTCCATAATTACTTATCCTTCTTGCTCTTTGATTCAGCAAATTCTTTCATAATTCCAGCTTTACTAAATAAATTTCTTACTGTATCAGTAATTTCAGCACCATTATGTAGCCATTTCATTGCTACTTCTTTGTTAATTTTAACATCAGCTGGTTGTTCTAGTGGATTATAAGTACCAATTAATTCTAGATATTGTCCATCTCTTGGTCTTCTAGAATCAGTTGCTACAATACGGTACATAGGTCTTTTTTTTGCACCCATTCTTGTTAATCTTATTTTTACTGCCATTTTTTCTCCTCCGTTTCATTTATCAATTTGATTATAACCACTATTAAATCATATGTCAAGAAAAAAATGTTAACACCTATATTTTTATTTGCTTTCCATGATTAATTACATTATAACAAGTTCAAGTTATAATTTCTTTTTCATTTTAAAAAGTGGTAAATCTTTTCACCACTTTTTAACGTTTAAGAACCACAAGAACAGATAACTAAAATTTTTCATTATTTATCATTTTCTTTTATTCAATTGTTATTCTTAATTTTTTTAGCTTTTCTTAACAGCAAGTACTATAACAGATACTGCTAAAACTGCACAAGCTCCAAGGGAAACATATAATGCCATATTATTATTGTTACTTGTTTCTTTTTCTTCTTTTTGATTTACATTACTATCACTTGCATTATTATCGCATGATTCACATTCTTGACAAGTTTCACATACTGGACAAGTTACTTCATCTTTAGAACAAGTTGGGCATGTAGGACATGTTGGGCATTCTTTTTCCTTTGCTATTTTAATAGAAAAACGTAAATCTCCACCCCAACCATTAGTCTTTGGTGTAAAAGTAACTGCTGCTATTCCGTTACTAGGTACTTTTTTTACTTTAAAAGTTAGTTTTAAATAATGATTACTTTCTGCCGATAGTACAGATAATTTAATTTGACTACCATTATCTGTTTTTTCAACTTTACCAGCAGTACCTATTCCTTCTTTAAGTGCTAATTCAACATTTACCAATTGTAAGGTTGTGTTGTCAAAATCCAATATTCCATCTAATCCTTCAAGGCTATAATTTCCATTGCTTGCGATTTCCATAATAATATTGGAATCTGCTCCTACACTTTCAGCATAAAGCTTTCCAGTTACGCTATAAAGATCTGCCCTTACAGCAAATGGGCATAAAAATAATACTACCAAAACCGCCATTGAAATAAATTTTTTCATTTCTAATACTCCTTTCATGAGCTTATTATACCCCCCCCCCCCTACGGTTTTTGCAATAAAAATGATACGTTTCTTCGAAAAGTTTACATAAAAACGTAAATTTGTAAATTATTTATTTATCATCACTTTTTTAATCTATTGTGATATTACCTCTTAACTAGTAAATAAGAATATAAAACCACCCCTTTATCTTTTAAAGATAGCTGTATTATCAAAGAATTTTTGAATTCCAATTTTACATAAATATCTATAAAAAGATTGTTACCTTATTGCTTCACACATTAATTCAACTCCCAGATTATCTTTAAATAATCGTTCTTTTTATGATTCTATTTTATTCTTTTTAGAAAATGATAATATGAATAAATTACAAATTAAAAGGATAGACTATGTCGATATAGGCCTATCCTATTGATTATTAAAGAAATAATAATCTTTAAAAAATAATATTAAACATTTAAACCAAAGTACATAAATATTTTACAAAATGGCAAAACATTATCTTTTAATTTAATACTTAAAATTTTTATTGTATTTTTGCATCATATTCATAGGAATCACTAGAAGCATTTTTAGGGTTATATTCTGTTATTTTGCCATTTAATTGATAATATATTTTTACTCTATCCTTAAATTTAGAACTAACTTTAAAAGTATATTCAGATACATCATATACATCATCAGTTATTTCGATCAATATTTTTAAAATGCTAGTCTGATCGGTATATTCAAACCATGAGCCTCCTAAATCAACATTAACATTAGTTGATTTATTTGATGCTTTTATTTTAACACCATAACATTCCGTAGTACATGATGCTAAATTAGATGTGGCTTGCTTTATTTCTAAAATAGAATCAGGACCCTCAGCAATACCTTCGTTAATTATAATAAAATCTTTTGTATTTTCGCCACCTATATAATGATTTCCGATAAGTCTAGTTTGATCGGTTATTGTACCACTAAACTCTACTAAAGATTTAGCATTAGTGCCATCAAAATTACTAAAATAAATAGTCGATGTCGGAGTTGCATATGAATAATGTACTAAGCTATCCCACATTGTTCCTCCATCAATTGCATTAGCATTAAAATTGACACTACTTAGGTATAGTTTATGACCATTAACAGTAACAACATCATTTCTAGAATCAGGAGAACTAGTATTACCTGTTATTTTAAGCTTTTCAAATTTAACATTATCAGCAGTAATTTTTATTTGCCCAATTATTTCACCAGCAACATTTACTTTACCACTATCAGAACCAGTAATTAATATATTTTCTTTGGCTATATCAAGCATACCTTTTGTTAAATTAATAGATCCTTCTATTATTACTACATTAAAAGCACTATCCGTTTTTACGGCATTAATTAATTGTTCTTCTGCTCCTTCTACATTTGCTTTTATTTTAATAACATTATCTTTATATTCTGATTTTAATTGAGCATAATATACCATATCAGTTGTAGGAATAGGTACTTGGCCACTTGCTTTTGTTACTTGCCCTTCTGCTGTCCAATAAGTCCAATTGGCAATGCTATAAGTTGCTAATTTGTCTTCATAAGAAGTTAAATAATTAAGATTTTTTGGAGGTTCTATAGCATAATCTAATTGTGATTCTTTATCATAATATCTAGTGAAACTAACAGGATAACTTGTAAGGGTTCTATCACCAACATAAGATATTTTTACCCATCTATCAGCTATATTATTATCAAGGAAATAATGAGTATAATTATAATTTGGTTTTACACGTTTTTCATCACCAACATAAATTGTAAAATCAGTTGGACTTCCTTGTTGTTCATAAGTATTTATTTCGTATACAACATTAGAAGAAGCTTTTTTATTATCAGCAACGGTTAAATCAACACGAGCTTTTTTATTTTCTTCATTGGTAGCAGCTTTAACAACTGGATGATCATATTTTTCATTACTATATTTTAATTCACTAGCAACTAAATTACCTCCGGCTTTAACTAAAATACCAGTATCAGTATTGTTAGACAAATCTAAGTTTGTTGCCTTTAAGGTAGCATTTTCTTCAATCACTATGGCTTGTTTAGCACCAGTCATTTTTAAATCACTAATATCTACACTAGCACCACTAACCTTAAAAATAGTATCAATATTAGTACTTGCTTGTAAAGTGTAGGTATTATCTAGACTAACTATTTTAAGATTATGACTTAAATCATGTGGTTTCGTAACTTGAAAACTACTAGCCACATTAATCTTAGTAATCTTCGTATTTTCTAAGGCTTTAATTAAATCTTCCTCATTATTAACTGTAGCTTCATCATTAGCTACAAATTTAATCGTATATACATGGTTATTATTTAAAAGTTCAACGATTGAGTCCATCTCTCCTAAGGTAATAGTAAATGTTTTATCGTATAAAGCCATATTACTTAAAGTAAATTGTTCATATTTTTCACTTAATACATTAGTGAATAATGTTTCTAATTTTTCTTTAATACTATCCTGATCATCACTATCGTTAAATTTAGCACTTTGTAAAGCAATATCAAAAGTAATATCTAAGATTTCTTGCTTATCTAATACATAGTTAATAATACCTGGTAATTTAGGGGGTGTTAGATCTTTTAATTTAACAGTATAATTTTTAATATTAAAAGTAATAACATTAGCATTTCTAGTTATATCATTAAATTTATCAGTATAAAATATTTTTAAATTTTCAATTATATCATCAATAAAATTATCCCCATCAATGGTATAATGTGCTGTTAACGTAATATTTTCATTAGTTGTTACACTATCAAAAACAAATTTATTTTCTTCTTTAAACCAACCTGTTAAAGTATGGTATTTAGGAGCTACATTACTAGGAATCATACTTTCACTAATTATTTCATCACTATTTACATAGACTTTAGAATTTTGTTTTTGACCATCTTGATCAAGATAAACAAAAGTAATTTCTTTTTTAGCTTCTAATTCAATATTGGTCTTAATTACTTCATCGTGAGCAATATAATCATCTTGTTCACCATCAAAATCAATAGTATATTTAATTTGACCTTTGCCTTCGGTAACTTTGACAATCACAATAACATAACCATTTTTATAATCACTACTAGTAAAATTAATAACTTGATGATCGTTTAAAGTTAATGACCAATTTTTTAAAGATTCTTTTATCGTATCAGGAACTATTATTTTAAGAGGGATATAGTAACCTTCTTCTTCATATTTTTGTGATTTTAAAGTTCCAGTAATTATAGACTCATCTAAATGCAAAGCACTAGCTGCCTGCCACTTAAATCCTTCATCTCCTATTTCTTGTTCCGTAGCTAACTTAAAAGTACTACCTAATGATTCTTTTTGATAATTAAGATTACTTATATCCATTATATATTTAGCTTCATCGTATTGATCATTTTCACCATCAAGATCTAAAACTATTTCAATCGTCTTACAATTACTATTAGGATGATATGCAAACAAAACAACAATACCATTATCACTATCAAAATTTTTACCTTTGGTAAATACTTTTTCGTTAATTACATTTCCTGTCTCGCCCTTAGTTATTATCTTGATTGTACTTTGGTTAGTTAATTTATCTTTTTCTTGAAAATCAGCAAAAAATACAAAATAATAACTAGTTAGATCTTCTTGTCCAAATGTATTAGGAGTAAGTTCTCCTTTAAACTTTTTTAAAGTACCACTTAGTTGATTATCATGATAATCTAAATCAATACTATTAGTATCATTTCCACCAGTAAACCCATATGTTGTTTCAATTATTTCTTGATATTTAGTTATATTTTCACTATTATTTAAATCAATACCTACCTTAGCTTCAGTCAAATTTTTAATTGGTACATAATCAATATAATTAATAGTTAAATTGTCTTCATCAATTGTATCTTTTCCTATAATTGCTTTATGTTCCCATTTGTTAGTTGTTGTATTATAATCTAAAAGAATAATACTCATTTTTTGATAAATGCTATCGGTATTTAATTTACCGGGATCGCTAGGATCAACACTTCTAGCTGCTAACATCATATCTTGGGTTCTTAAAATATGATTAGAGGTAAATACGTAACTACCAATTAAATAAGCATATTCGGCAGCACTATCGCGATCATCACCCCATTTAGCCATCTTTAACTCATTACCTAACTCAGAGAAACTCATCTCTCTTGCATAAGTTGGAGTAATTGATGAAAAGAAGATAATTGTAGCTAAAATTAATATTTTTTTCCATTTATTCTTCATACTATTATATCCTTTCTTATACATTTCTACTAGTATAGGTGATAGTAGCTTGCACTTCTTCACCATTAGTTAATACAACGATTACTGTTGCAAGTGATTCCCCATTTACCCAATCAGCCGGCACTTTCTTTATGGCTTCTCTACCATTAGCAAATTTTAATTTCGTAAAAGCTATTGGGGCATTGTCCATTCTTACTTCGGTTACTTCATATTGTAATATAGGTTGCAATTCTTGTTTTAGTCCTGTCAAAGTTACAGCATAATTGTGAGCTTTTACCTCTACTGTTACAATTGCTTCTTTATGATTATCTTCACTAGTTATGGTTATTTCCGTAGTACCAGGTTGTATAGCAGTTATGATGCCACTTTCATTAACAGTAGCTACTGCATTATTTTTACTACTAAAAGTTACTTTTTTATTAGTAGCGTTTGCTGGTAATACTGTAACCGATAATGTTAGTTGCTCTTTAACAAATAATGAAATATGATTACTGCCATTTATTTGTACTTCGCTTACATGGACAGTACTATCTTTCTTTTTGATATTTATTTGCAAACTAGATTCTTTATGTCCATCATCCGTAGTAACAGTAATTGTTACTTGACCTTCTTTTAATCCTTTTACTTTACCAGTATTATCAACGGTTGCTATTTGGTTATTACTACTTTTATAAGTTACTTTTTTATTAGTAGCATTTTCTGGTAATACTTTGGCAGATAACTGAATAGTCTCATTTTCATACATTTCTGTTGGACCCGTTAATGATACACTTTGAACATCTACTTTTGAGGTAGTTTGTTTTCGTTTTACTACTATATTAATAGTTGCTACCTTATTACCATCATCCGTAGTAACAGTAATCGTTACTTGACCTTCTTTTAATCCTTTTACTTTACCAGTATTATCAACGGTTGCTATTTGGTTATTACTACTTTTATA
>CANRAE010000023.1 GCA_947628525.1 uncultured Bacilli bacterium | reverse complement strand
TTTTAATATCTACAAATGTTTTTAGAAATGAAAAAAGTGGTAAAATTCCTTTCACCACTCCTTAATGTTTAAGAACCTAGAATTCTATACAACATCAAATTGCGAATTATATAGTTTAGCATAAAAGCCATTTTTCTTTAATAATTCTTCGTGGGTTCCTTGTTCAACAATATCACCATTATCCATAACTAAAATTAAATCAGCATTTTTTATTGTGGATAGACGGTGAGCAATAATAAAGCTAGTTCTACCTTCCATCAAATGATCCATAGCTTCTTGTATTAATATTTCGGTTCTTGTATCAACACTACTAGTAGCTTCATCTAAAATTAAGATTTTAGGATCTGCTAAAATGACTCTGGCAATAGTCAATAATTGCTTTTGACCACCGGAAATATTATCGCTTTCTTCGTTAATAACCATATTGTAATTGCCAGGAAGAGTTTTAATAAAATGATTAACACTAGCACTACGACAAGCATCTTTTACTTCTTCTAGTGAAGCATCTAATTTACCATACTTAATATTATCTTCAATAGTACCACTAAATAACCAAGTATCTTGTAAAACCATTCCGAATAAGCTTCTTAATTCACTACGTTTAAAGTCTTGAATATTTTTACCATCGATCGTAATCGAACCACTGTTAATATCATAAAAACGCATTAATAATTTAACCATTGTCGTTTTACCAGCACCAGTTGGCCCTACAATAGCTATTTTTTGACCACTTTTGATTTTAGCATTAAAATTATGAATAACAATATTGTCTGGATTATATCCAAAAACAACGTTTTTAAATTCCACATTACCTTTAATATCCGTAATATCCACTGTCTTAGCTTTATCTTTTTCTTCTTCTTTTTCTTCTAAAAATTCAAAAACTCTTTCAGCTGCTGCTACGGTTGGTTGCAACAGACTAAATATTTGGGCAATATTAGAAGAAGATTGATTTAAATTACGAACATATTGTGAAAAAGATAAAATATCCCCTACTTTAATTTTATTTTTTATAGTTAAATATCCACCATAAATAGATACTAATACATAATTAATATTACCTATAAAATTCATTAAAGGATGCATTGATGTTGAAGCAAATTGACTTTTCCATCCGGAATCATACAATAAATCATTTAATTCTTCAAATCTTTTAATTTCTTTATCACCTGCATTAAAAACAGATACGACATCATGTCCGCCATATACTTCTTCAACAACACCATTGATATTTCCTAAATTATATTGTTGACGACTAAAATATTTTTGACTTTTTTTCATAATTAATCCCATACCTAAAACAGATATAGGTAAAAGAAGTAATGAAGCAACGGTCATTGAAGTACTAATATTAATCATCATTACCAAAGTACCAATAAGAGTAGCAATACTACTTACGGACTGACTTAAAGTCGAACTTAAATTCATCGAAAAGGTATCGACGTCATTAGTAATTCTTGATAGTATTTCACCATGTGTTTTGGACTCAAAATATGATAATGGTAATTTATGAATTTTAGCACTAATTTCTTTACGTAAATTATATGATATTTTAACTGAAACACTATTCATAATAAAACCTTGAATGAAAGCACAAAAGGCACTAAATGCATATAATCCTAAAAGTAATAATAAAGTTTTACCTATATAATCAAAATTAATACTACCTTGATTGGTTATTTTATTAATCAATCCTTGAAATATTTCAGTTGTAACATCTCCTAAAATATTAGGTCCTACAATAGAGAAAATAGTACTAAAAATAGCAAAGATGATAACAACGAAGATGGCTAGACGATATTTTTTAATGTAACTTAATAATTTTTTAATGGTTCCTTTAAAATCCTTAGCACGATCTAAGGAATTAGCACCACGCATTGGTCCTCTAGGCATTAGCTATCTCCTCCTTACTTAATTGTGATAAAGCAATTTCTTTATAAATAGCACAATTATCAATTAATTCTTTATGGGTTCCTTGACCCACTACTTTTCCATTGTCTAGGACAATTATTTGATCGGCATGCATAATAGTCGAAATACGTTGCGCTACAATAAAGACTGTACTATTCTTGGTAACTTTTTTTAATTCTTTTCGTAATTTAGCATCAGTTTTAAAATCAAGAGCAGAAAAGCTATCATCAAAGATATATATTTCAGGATCCATGGCAATAGCTCTTGCTATGGATAGTCTTTGACGTTGTCCCCCCGAAACATTGGTACCACCTTGGGCAATTGGTGATAAATAAGTATCTTCTTTATCTAAAATAAACTCTTCACTTTGGGAGATCTTACTAGCTTCTTGCATTTTTTCATCGGTAATATTACTATTACCATATTTAATATTACTAGCAATAGTACCACTAAATAAGATCCCTTTTTGCGGAACATATCCTATTTTACTTCGTAAGGTTTCTAATTTCATATCACGGATATCTTCGCCATCAATTAAAATTGCTCCCTCAGTTACATCATAAAAACGAGGAATAAGATTTATTAAAGTAGATTTTCCTGATCCGGTCGAACCTATAAAAGCAATCGTTTCTCCTTTTTTAGCGGTAAAATTAACATCCGTAATAACATCTTCACTAGCATCAGGATAACGAAATGACACATTTTTAAATTCAATTAATCCTTCTTTATTAGGAATAGTTTTCTTAGATGTAAGTGGATCTTTAATACTAACATCCGTATCAATTATTTCAACTATTCTTTTAGCTGATATACTAGCTCTTGGTAACATAATTGAAATCATAGAAATCATTAAGAAAGCCATAATTATTTGCATTGTATATTGAATATAAGCCATAATATCGCCAACTTGAATAGTACCTAAATCAACACCTTTTGCTCCATACCAAACGATCGAAATACATACGACATTCATAAGTAACATCATTAAAGGCATCATTAAAGACATAGTTCTACTGACAAATAAATTGACCTTAGTTAGTTTTTGATTAGCTTCATCAAATCTCGCTTCTTCATGGTGTTCATTACTAAACGCTCTAATAACCGGGATACCCTCTAATATTTCACGCGATACTTGATTTAAGCGATCAACTAAATTTTGAAATATTTTAAATTTAGGCATAACCACCGAAAATAAAACGCCAACTATAACAAACAATGTAATAACTGCTATTATGATAATCCAAAGCATGGAGTGATCGGCCCTAGTTGTTTTTAAAATACCTCCTATGGCAATAATTGGTGCATAAAAGACAACACGCATTAACATAACTACTACTTGTTGAATCTGTTGAATGTCATTAGTCGTTCTAGTAATTAATGATGCTGTACCAAATTTTTTCATCTCGTTTTTGGAAAAAGAAATAACCTTACTAAATATTTTGGATCTTAATGTTTTAGCTAGTTTAGCAGCAAGACGTGATCCAAAGAAGATAATCAAAACAGCTACCATCATAATCAATAAAGCTATTCCTATCATTTTAGCACCACTAATTAAAACATAATTAGTTTGCATTGCGTTTAAATCTATCCCTACTTTTTGATATTCACTTTTAATAGCTTCAATGGCTGTTGATGACAAAATAGTATCTGGCATTTCTTTTACAACTTCATCAATTTTTAACAAAACACTATTTCTAGTATCTTCATCCATCATGCTTAACATATCATTAAAAGATAAGCCATCAGGAATAGTTATCCCTAATTGGGTAGGATTATTACTAATCATATTAGTAACATATGATAAAGCAAAAGCATGCTCTAATAACGTATTAACTTCTTCTTTATTAGTACCATTATATTTATATACACGTTCACTTGCTAAAATAGGATATTTTTTTAAATATTTGGAATCATTTTTTTCTAATAAAGTGTAATTATCTTGAATAATTTGTTCTTCTTCCATATTTAAAAATAATGATAGATCATTATAACTAGATTCCGATATTACTTTAATAGTAGCGTCCTCAATACCATTTTGTTGGATACCAACATTAATTATTTTTGATGTATAATCAGGTAAAGCCAAGTCTAAATTAGCTTGACAAATTAATAATATTACTATAATAACGATCGAAATAATAGATGTTTTTAAATATTTAAACAGTTTTAACATATTTCCTTCCTTTCTAAACCTCTTTTTATTATATTAAGTTGGGCTAAATAATGTACTCTTATTAATTCTTTTTGATTATTTTCTTTTAAAGATACCGCAATAGCATTAAAAAAGAGTGGTAATACAATACTTAATAAAATCCCTATCTCATTATGATCAAGATTATAATTATCAATATTAATATTTTTTATAACGGATCCATCCATCTCTTCTTTAATAAATTGAGGCATGACACAATCTAATTGTTCTTGATTAATATTGGCAAAAATATTAGTTATTAATTGTTGATTATTTTTATTATTGACAATTAAGTCATAAAAAATAGTAAGACTTAGAAATAAATCTTGATTATTATTTTGCAAAATATTAATAAAACTTTTTTTAAATTCTTGTACATAATTTTTTAGAATATAATAATATAAATCTCTTTTATTATTAAAATATAAATAAAAGCTTCCTCGTGGCATTTTAATGTTTTTGATGATCTGGTTAATAGATGCATCTTCATATTTTTTATTAGCAAATTCTTTTTTGGCCGAGTCAAGTAATTGCTTTTGTTTTAATGTATCTAATGCTAAAAATTTATCACTAGGCATATCTCCTCCAATGTACTTTACCAGTATATATGACAAGTTGTCATAAGTCAATTGTTATAAAAAAATTTTCATCAAAAATTCACAAAAAAAAAGAAGGTTTTAACTTAATACTTTAAGTGGTTTAATTTTACTAGGATCTTTATCATAAACTTGATAAATAGCTAAAACATCTCCTTGTTGATTAAGAAAAACAATTTTATCATCTTCATATCTATTTTCTAAAATACGTCCATTAGCAATTTTAGATGCTATAAAAGAATCTACAACAATCTGTTTTTCTTTATGTAAAGCTTCTTGCAAAGAAATTAATTGATAATTACCAGTAGCAATTTGAGCAAGAGTATAACTATTTTCTATTTTAAAATCCCCTTGCCTAGTTCTTTGTAATTTTTGCATAACACATGGAATATTGATAACTTTACCTATATCTCTAATTAAACTTCTTATATAGGTACCTTTACTAACTAAGACCTTAAAAGTAAAAGTATCTTTATCTAAACTAAGGAGTTCAATTTTAAAAACTTCAATCTCTCTTTTAGGTAAAGTAACAGCAATATTCCGTCTGGCATAATCATAAAGTCTGCGACCATTAACCTTTAAAGCCGAATATAATGGCACTTCTTGTTCACTTTTTCCTAAAAAAGATTTTAAAGCTTGTTTTAATTGATCTTTTTTTACTTCAAAATCCGTTATTTTAGTTATTTCTTGACCATTAATATCTAATGTATCTGTCATGATCCCCAACTTAGCAGTAGCAATATATTCCTTAGTATCATTGGTCAAATAATCGACAATCTTTAAACCTTTATTAATTGCTATGGCTAAAACCCCTGTAGCAAGAGGATCCAAAGTACCAGTATGCCCTACTTTATGACAATCAAGTTCTTTACTTATGATATTAACGATATCACGACTAGTCATATCCTTAGGTTTATTAACTAATAAAATTCCATCCATACTACCCTCTAATTAATAATTGTATCTATATATTTCTCAATATTACTTTTAATGAGTGCAATCACATTATTTAAATCCTCTTGTAGATAAGTATATTCTAAATAAAGAGGATAATCTTGTAATAAATTTAATTTATGATTAATTTCATCATCAAGTTCTTTTATATCTTGGCCTTTACTTTGTCTTTTGACTAATTCTTTTTGTAACTTTTTAATATCCTGAATAATTGTCATTATCTTTTTATTTTTTTGCATTTTTTGATAAACAATTTGATATTTTTGATATTCTTCACTATCTTTAATAATATTAATCAATTCATCTATCTTTTTTTGCCAAAGATCATTCATATTGTTCTCCATCCAGACTCCATGTTTTAGCACTCGTTACTTTTACTAACACAATTTTACCAATCTTAGTTGAATCTCCTTTGAAATTAATCAATTTATTAGTATCTGTATAACCAAACAACTCATTTTCTTTATCACTAAAACCTTCTACTAAAACTGGTACTATTTTATTAACTAATTTGTCATTATTAGCTTTAAAATATTTATTAACCGTCTTATTTAATCTTTGTAAGCGTTCTTCTTTTTCAGCCATAGTAGTATTATCTGGCAATTTAGCAGCAGCTGTATTTTCACGTGGTGAATAAATAAAAGTAAAAGCATTATCAAATTGACATTGATTAACAAGATCTAAGGTTTCTTGAAAATCTTCTTCTTCTTCCCCAGGGAAACCTACAATAATATCTGTTGAAATACTAACATTAGGGATCCTTTCTTTCATTTTATTAAATAGGGTCAAATATTCTTCCTTGGTATATCTTCGCCCCATAAGTTTTAAGATTTTATTAGAACCAGATTGTAAAGGTAAATGGATACTAGGCATAATATTAGGGTGTTTACTAATACAATCAATCATACCATCAGTAAAATCCCAAGGATGGCTAGTAATAAATCTAATTCTTGGAATATTAGTTTGACTTACGGCTTCTAATAAGTCTTCTAAACCATATCCCAGATGTAAATCTTTACCATAAGCATTAACATTTTGACCAAGAAGTGTTACTTCCATATAACCTTCTTTAACTAATTCTTCTACTTCTTTAATAATAGTTTCTTTTAATCTACTACGTTGTCCACCTCTTGTAAAAGGAACGATACAATAAGTACAGAATTTATCACAGCCATAAATAATATTAACATAAGCTTTATATTTACTATCTCTTTTAATGGGCATTCCCTCAATAATATTTCCTTCTTGACTAAATACCTCGATCTCTTGTTTATTTTTACTAATAGCTCTATTTAAAATAACTGGTAAATGATGCAAATTATGCGTACCAAAAACAAAATTTACCCACTTATATTTAGTTAATATTTCATTAACAACCCCTTCTTCTTGGGCCATACAACCACACAATCCCACGATTAAATTAGGATTAACACTTTTTAAATGTTTTAATCTTCCTAACATACCAAAAGCTTTATTATGAGCATTCTCTCTTATAGAACAAGTATTTAACAACACTAAATCACTAGTTAAATAATCATCATTATAAGTAAAACCTAATTCTTCTAATATTGCTTTAATGTTTTCACTATCATGCTCATTCATTTGACAACCATAAGTTTTAATATGATAAGTTTTACCACAACCTATATTTTTAAGATCATTATCATAATTCTCAATTATAACTTTGGCATTAGTTCTTTTCTTAGCTTCTATATAATCTGGTAAATTCATAGTATCCCTCACTTCTTTCATATTATATAACAAAATAAAAACAAATTAAACAAAAAGTAGAAACTATCTAAGTTCTACTTTCATATAATTATTAATTATTGTATCTAATTCTTTGGTTTTATTGTTAATTACTTCTTCTTTAATAACATCAAAATTAGCTTTTAAGGCTTTTATTAACTTTTCCATTGTAGGTAATAATCTTTTTTCTTCTAAATTATCTAAAATTAGTTGTAAATTAGTTAACCTTGTATATTTACCATAATGGTTAGTTTTAATATAAGTATCATATAAATTTTTAAATGATACTACATCAATGTTATTAAATCTTCGATCCTCAAGTATCTTAATTGTTGTATAAATGTAATTATCATTAATAGATTTGTCAAGTATTGTTTCCCCCTTATTATTCTTAATATTTGGAATAAAATTTTTATTCTTTTTTAATTGGTTTATTATTTGTAAGACATTAACGTAGTTATATAACACTAAAATATGAGCGAATGTATCACCATCTTGATTTTGATGGTTAACATCCCATTTTTTATTTTTCATATGTTTCAAAACAAGACCAAATTGGCCTTTTTTAAGTAATCGTACTAAAACATTATTACCAAATTCATCACATATATTTATATCAACTTTATTTTTAGTTAACAATAAATCCACTATCTCGAAATGTTCTTCTCTAATAAGTTCAAATATCAGGGAAGGTTCTTCCTCACACGCTTTTATAGCTTGTAATTCATCATAAAACATCTTAAAACACCTCTTATTTCACGAGACAGTTATATATTATAGCATTTGATTAACTAAATGTCAAATTTATTACCCTAATTAATTACTGTTTGTCTAGGGATATTTTATAAAAAAAAGTATATTTTGAACATAAATTCAAAATATACCTAACCTTTTTAATAACATTTTTTAATAAATGCCACAAACCTCTTCTGGTGATCTAGTATCATATTTAACGGTAATAGTTTTAATACCAAAATGTTTTTTAACGGCAATTTCCTCGATCAATGTATTAGTTCCGGCATTATAATAGAAAGTTTTTTCCCCATTAGCACAACTATAGAAAATAAATCCTTCCAAATATTCATTATAATATTTCTCTAAATTAGCACTTTTCCTTAAAGTTACAAAAGTAACAGTATTATCTTTATCACTTACATAGTATGTAAATCTAGGAATAGTTACTTCCATAACATCTGTTTTATAAACCGTTTTTAAAAAAGTACGATTAAGTATTAATATCAACGTAATAAAAAGTAAAATAGCAACTATAATAGCTTCAATTGTATATCTTTTCTTACGAATCTCTTTTAACTCTTTTTTAGAGATCTTCTCTTCTTTATTATCATTGTTAGTAGCCTTGGCAAATACTTTTACTTCATCACTTTTAATCTCTTTTGGTGCCTCCTCTTTAACAGGTGGAATATCTTTTTTAGTTACCTGCTTTGGTGTGGCAACTTTTCTAGAAGTATTAGTTTTGGTAGCTGCTGCTTTTTTAGTAGTACTTTCTTTCTTAGGTTCCTCTACTTTTTTAGTTTTTGTTTCTTTGGCCTTTACGGTTTTAGTATTGGTTGCTTTTTTAGCACTAGTTTTAGTCGTATTTGTTTTAGCTGTTTTTTTAGCTTTCGTTGATGTAGATTTTTTTACTTCCTTTTTTTCTTCATTATCCATAGGACATCCCTCTACTTTCTACTATATTATATAATATCTCTTTATTTATTTCAAGAACAATATTATCTAATAATTAGTAATAATTACTTCTTCGACTTTACCCCTTTTATTACCTTTGGAATTAATACTTCTTTTAGCTTTAATAACATGAATATTATATTTCGAATATAATTCATTAATAAAAGGTGTATTATGATTAGAAAGCATAACTTTTACGCCTTTTTGATCTAATTTTTCAAAAGTTTTAAATAAACGTAATTGATCATCCTTAGTAAATCCTTGTTCAGTATAAGAAGTAAACGACGCATTTACTTGATCATAAGGAGGATCAATATAGACAAAATCGCCCTTTTGGCAAGATTTAAGGGCTTCTTCAAAATCTATATTTAATATAGTAATATCATTCATATTAAGATACATATGCACTACTAGTAAATTTTCTTGATCATAAGTATTGACTTTGGCCTTTTTATTATAAGGTACATTAAACTCCCCACGAGAATTAACTCGATAAAGGCCATTAAAACAAGCTTTATTTAAATAAATAGTACGAGCAGCTTTGGCATAATCACTCATTTTTAAATATTGCTCTTTATTATGATCTTTGGATCTTACCGTATAATAAAATTCTTCACTATTCTTGGTTTCATAATTATTCAACAAATGACACATTTTTTCATATTTATGTTCATCACACAATACTTGATACACATTCATAAGTTCACTATTTATATCATTTATAACCGCTTTTTTAGGGGCTAAATAAAAGAACAAAGCACCACCACCAATAAATGGTTCATAATAACAATTATAGTTATCTGGTACATACTTTTTTAACTCATCAATTATTTGTCTTTTTCCTCCTGCCCATTTAACAAAAGGTTTAGCCTTAATCATAATATTACCTCCTATAAAAGATATTATCACTAGATAAATCAAATATATCATACAAGCAAAATGCTCGCAATTGATTTTTGTTAAACAAATAAAAAAGGTACTAATTAATTAGTACAATGCTTTTAACAATATAAATGGCGGAGACGGAGGGATTTGAACCCTCGCACCAGTTACCCAGTCTACACCCTTAGCAGGGGCGCCTCTTCAGCCTCTTGAGTACGTCTCCATAACCAAGCTACAATTCATTATACATGAATCTTTATTAAATAGTCAACCTTTTATTAAGAAAGTTATAAATATTTTAACTAGTTTGCTTGGTTTTTTCTTGGAAAAAGTACAAATAACAATTAATCATTTCAATTGTCTTTAATTGTTTTATCTAGGGCTTTGACTAGTTTTTTTACGCCATCATTCTCAATTTGAGAAATAGTAGTCTTAACATCAGCTTCTTCATCACAATCATATATACCACTTATTGCTTGATTTTCTTTAAACGTTTTGGATGATAAATCTATATCTAACGTATTTTTATATCTACCAAAAGTTTTGTCAAATGTTTTTTGATAACCATTATTTAATAATTTATAATTAGCTATTGCCAAATAACTACCACTACAATTACTAATTTGCAAATTATTATCTTGCTGATACAAAATAGCTATTCTTGTTGAAATCACCTGATAAAAATCTAATAATTCTTTTTTTATTGATTTAAGTTTAATTATTTTAGCCAAATCCATTTTCAATAAATATTTATCGATATCTTGACATTGTTCTGGCCATTCATGCTCTTCAATTTGTTTTCTTATATGACTATGCCAAATATTTTTAACTATTTCGGCCGTGATACATTTGCCAACCATTAAACAAGTATCATCAACATCAATAGTTTCATCAATTTTTCTTTTGGTTTGATATGATAAATATTTTTTTATAATACTCCTTATTTGGAAAGCTGTTCCCTTGAAATCATCATATTTACTCATTCCATTATCCATAAAATAAGTATTTATAACACTTTTATCATAATCACTTAATTTATAATTGGCTTTGATAACATAATCATTATCTTTTTCACTATATATCATATCCATATGAGGGATGATATTCCAATCACTTTCTGCTTTTCTTTCAAAAAATCTTCGAAATAATTTTTTATTTTCATATAATACATCTTTAACAGACATTTCACTAGTAAAAAAATATAAAAAATTTATAAATTCTTGGGTTGAAAACTGTGGTTCATATCCATTATTAACTTTATATACCATATACTCTACAATTAAATCATCTACGGTAAAATTATGTTCCGAATTAACCATTTTATCACTTCTTTCTATTAATCTAATTTTCAATATAATCATGAATTATTCTTTCAAGATTAGAATTTGCATCTTGCGTGCTTTATTATTCATTTAAAATATGTTGAATTATATAAAAATTTCTATATATAATTTTACCATAAAATAAAGAAGCTCAATATCTTTTTTAAATATTTTTACTTGAAAAGTTATCTATCTACTTTAACTTGAAAAGTCCCAATTTTATTACCAATTTCTATTGTATCAAGAACAAATGTTTGGTATAATATTCATGGATACATTTGAAATATATCAGATGTTTTCCCTTTCAATTATCAAAAGATAAGAGAAAGGTGGTGGTTCATTATGACAAAAAGAGAAGCATCTCTATTTATTATAATCCTACTATTATTCTTCATAGTAATCACCTTACTATTTAGATAATAAAAACATCTGATCTCAACAATCGTTGATTTCAGATGCAATCCATAAGGGATAACATCTGATTCCTACAATCAAATGTATCCTTTTTTATTTTATGCAAGTTTCCTTGACAAATACATCATAACATAAAAACAACTTTTTTGCAAGTTGTCTTTTGTTATACATACTCGAATTATAAATAGTCCGAGTTTGGTATCAATCTGGTGGGCTGTTAGGGATTCGAACCCTAGACCCAATGATTAAGAGTCATTTGCTCTACCAACTGAGCTAACAGCCCAGATCACTTTTTAAGTATACCATAAAGGTCTAAAAAAATAAATACTAAATTAACAAAATACAACTATTTGTAGAATTTATTTTTATATAATGTTAAAATAAAATTAATTATTGAGAAGAGAGGTTTTTATGACTAAAGAAAAATATGTTATAAAAGTTACCAATGTTGAAAAAAAATATAATATTATTTTTGATAAGCCTAAAACTTTAAAAGAAGTGTTTACCAATCATTTTTTTAAGCAAAAAAATACCCATATTGTTTTAAAAGATATTAATATAAATATCAAACAAGGTGAAATCGTTGCTATTATTGGGAATAATGGATCTGGTAAATCTACTCTTCTAAAACTAATTAGTAAAATAATCTACCCTAATAGTGGTAGCATTATCACTCATGGTAAAGTTATTTCTTTATTAGAATTAGGAGCTGGATTTCACAATGATTTTACGGGAAGAGAAAATATTTATTTTAATGCATCTATATTTGGATTAACTAAAAAAGAAATTACTCAAAAAATTGATGAGATCATTGCTTTTTCTGAACTAAATGAATATATTGATTTACCAGTTAGAACTTATTCATCAGGAATGTATATGCGTCTTGCTTTTGCTATTGCTATACAAGTTGATGCTGATATATTATTGTTTGATGAAATATTAGCAGTAGGTGATCAACATTTTCAACAAAAATGTTTTAATAAACTAGAAGAAATAAAGAAACAAAATAAAACAATTATTATCGTCAGTCATAATCTAGAAGCAATGAAAAACATTGCCCAGAGAGCTATTTGGCTTGATAATGGTATAATTAAACAAGATGGAAAAGCTGATCAAGTAATTGATCTTTATATGAAAGAAAGTGTTAATCATGATTAAAAACTTATATACTTATCGGGAATTATTAAAAAATAATATAAAAAAAGAACTAAGAGGCAAATACAAAGGATCTTTTTTAGGCATTATTTGGTCATTTTTAGAACCTCTACTCCAAACTTTAATATATTTTCTAATTTTTCCCCTTATTTTAGGTAAGGTAGAAGATAATTATATTGTTTTCCTTACTATTGGTATTTTTACTTGGCATTTATTTGCCAATACTGTTGCTAATGGTAATAAAATTATTATTAATAATGCTAATATTATTAATAAAATATATTTTCCAAGAGAAATATTACCAATTGCTATTGTTACAAGTGGTTTAATTAATTATCTTATTTCCTTCCCCATTATTTTAATATTTATCTTATTTAATCATATTGGTTTTAGTATTTATTTTTGTTATATACCACTTATTTTAATAATTGCTTATCTTTTAACTTTGGGTATTGTCTTTATTACAAGTAGTATTACAGTTTATTTAAGAGATTTTGAATTTATTGTTAATTTTGCTATTAATCTATTATTTTATGCTACCCCTATCATTTATTCTATTTCTGCCATTCCTACCAAATGGCAATGGATCATTAAATTAAACCCCCTTACTAATATTATTAATAGCCTACGTGATATCTTACTATATCATCAAAATCCTCTTTCTCTATCTTTATTAATAGCTGCTATTACGAGTATATTAGTATTTATAATAGGTTTTGTCATATTCAAAAAATTAGAAAAGAAATTCTCAGAAGAATTATAAAAAAACATCATCGCTGATGTTTTTTTTATATATTTTCATCTCTAATAGCATCAATAATATTTTCATGTTTTATCTTACTAGTAGCATACGTCATCGTAATAAAAGTAATCATAAACACTCCTAAAATACAAATAATTAATGGTTTTACTGGTATGTACATATCAAAACCAACTAAATAATTAAATGATCTCAATAACAAATACATAATTACAAATGATATAGGAATTCCAATAATTAAAGACTTTAAGCCATATAATAAACTTTCAAATCTAATCATTTTATTAAATTTCTTTGGTGATAATCCAATGCTACGTAACACCGAAAATTCTTTTCTTCTTAATGCAATAGATGTATTAATCGTATTAAAGACACTAGTTACCCCTATTAAAGTAACAAGAGAAATAAAGCCATATAATAAGATACTTATAAATAAAATCGTATTTCTTTCTTCTTCTTCACTAGCAGTAGCATTATATAAGGTAACACCACTATTATTTTCATAATCTTTGATATCCAAAGCTTTTTTAATATCCTCTTCTGCTTTAATACTGTTTTTAGCTTTAATAAAAATATGAGGTATAAAATTTTGATAATATTCCCCTTGATATGTAACTTTGGGAAATAATTGTTCTAATTTATTAGCCATTGTCTCAGAAATAATAAAACTTTTTACATCCATCAAACTTGGGGCTTTATCTACATAAGTAATTGGTAAAGATACTTCATTATCTTGATACTTATTATCTTCTTCTACTAAGGTCCGATATTCATAACTTCTAAAAATAAAAGTTAATTGATCATATGAAGGATCATACCAATTGCCTTCATGCACTTTCTGTGTTCTTCGATCACGATAATTATATTTATTAGGGAAGATTAATCTTATTTCATTACCATCATATTTTTTAGGATCTAAGTTTAATTCTTTAATATATGATTGATATTCATTATCAGGTAAAATGATAAAACCAAAACTATTATCACGATATGCTTCATCATTTTCATTAATATCAATAGAACCTAAATACTTATAATAATCTTTACTAAAATGTTCTTCATTAATAATTGTTCTAATCGATGTATAAATATCAACATCATTAGAAAATAAGTTTTTATAATAGTAAGAACTTATCTTATCAATAGAACTAACTTCTTCCAATTTATTCATTATTTCCTTATATTTACTATCATCACTATCTTCAAAAGAACTATCAAAATCAATTGCAATATCATAACTAGATACCTCATATAAATCGTTAGTACTATGTATACCATATTCTAAGAAAGCACTGAAAGATAAGAATAAAACAATACTGACAACTAAGCTTAATACGGTAATACGATATTTTTTCTTATTACGTTTCATATTTTTTAGAGCTAATTCCCCTTCTATACCAAATACTTTTCTAGTAAGAGAATTGGTTTTAACACTTTTACGTTTTATTTTAATATCATCATTTAATCTAATTGCTTCAATTGGGGAAATTTTACTTGCTCGTCTTGCCGGAATAAAAGCTGAAATAATGATCGTTAAAATCATATAAATAATCGGTAAAATTATATATGTAGGTATTACAATTAAACTAATTTTAGGATCCATTAAAGGAAATAAGATATTAACAATTTGGACAACTACCCAAATACCAAAAACACCAGATAATACTCCAATAGGGATACCAATAATAGAGACTATAAAAGCTTCGTAAAAGACTGTTTTCCTTAATTGCTTTTTAGTAGCTCCAATACTAGAAAATAAACCAAATTGTTTTTTACGTTCCATTACTGATATAGCAAAAGAATTATAAATAACGATAGCGCATCCGACCATAATTAAAGTTAAAACAATAGCTATTATTCGAATAATAGTATCATTAACTGATTCATAAGAACTCTCGCCATAATAAGCTAAAAGAGTATTATTATAATCAACATTAGGATAATAATCATCACCAAAAGCATCTTTTTCTTTCATTATTCCCATAGCATCAAGAATCTTTTCTGTTTTTTGTATTACATGCGATACTTTTTTATAAGTAATTAAAGTAGTAACTGTTTCTGGTAATTCCTCTTGATAAGTAATAACTGTATAACCTGATGCAGAATATGGTTCGTCATTTCTTCTTGACATAATACCTACGATAACATATTCTTTTTCATAATCAATTCTAAATTCTTCTTCTTTCAAAAAAGGTTCATATTGATCTAATAGTTCATCACCTAAATAACGTTTACCTATTTTTAAATTTAATTTATCACCAACTTTTAAAGATACTTCACCATTACTAATAATATGGGCACTAATAACAATTTCATTATCTTTTTCAGGAAATCTTCCTTCTAATAATTCACTGGTTTTAAGATAATTATCATCACCACTTTTTATATAAAGATATGGTTTATACTCATTTTTACTACCATCTAATAAAGCATAACCTACTTCACCATAAGTAGCATATTCTTTTATATCAGTGTTATGTTTAATATATTTTAAATTATGGCTACTTACTTCATTTATTTTTACATGATAACTACCAACATTAGCTTTGGCATCATTAATCATATACCCAACAAAGGTTGAAGCGATCGTACCAATTCCCACCATAAGTGCAGTTGATAAAATAATACCAATAATAGTTACAATTGTCCTTTTTTTATTCATTTTTAAATGTCTAATAGTTAATTTATTTAAGATATTCATATTAGGCAACCTTCTCATCACTTATTATTTTGCCATCATCAATAGTAATGATCCTAGAAGCATTTAAAGCTAAATTGTGATCATGAGTGATCATAATAATGGTTTGATTATATTTTTGATTAGATATTTTTAATAATTCTACTATCTCTTGTCCTGATTTAGAATCCAAGTTACCAGTTGGCTCATCAGCAAGTAATAAAGAAGGATGATTCATTAAAGCTCTGGCAATAGATACTCTTTGTTGTTGGCCACCAGATAATTCGTTAGGTAAATGATTAATTCTCTCATCTAAATCCAAAGTTTCGATTAATTCATTCAAATAATCTTCATCTACTTTTTTATTATCTAATAAAATAGGTAAAGTAATATTTTCTTTAACATTTAAAATCGGTATCAAATTATAAAATTGATAAATAAGACCTACCTGTCTTCTCCTAAAAACTGCTAAACTCTCTTCATTTAATTTATAAATATCTTCTCCTTCAACATAAACTTTACCACTAGTTGGGCGATCAACACCACCTAAAATATGTAATAAAGTACTTTTACCACTACCACTAGCACCCACTACTGCTACAAACTCTCCACGTTCTACAGTAAAGCTAACATTATCTAAGGCTTTAACTAATGTATCGCCACTACCATAATATTTACTTAAATTTTGCACTTTTAAAATTTCCATTTTCTCACCTCACTTAATGATTGTACTAAATAATTATTACAATAAGATGACAAATAATATTACAATTTAGTAATTAAATAATATTTTTATAAAACTTAATTATAAAAGTAGTTCCTTGTCCTAATTTACTAACAACAGTGATATCTCCTCTTTGTTCTTTAATAATTCTTTTAGTCATATTAAGACCTATACCAATACTATTAGAATCATTATTTACTTTATAAAAACGATCAAAAATATAAGGTAACTTATCACTTGCTATACCACAACCAGTATCAGTAATAGTTATTTCGGTATATAGAGGATTTTCTTTTCCTTCAATAGTTATACTACCTTTAACTGGTGTATATTCATATGCATTTTTTATAATATTGACAATAGCTTCCACTGTCCATTTAAAATCTACTTTAATTACTAAATGATCAGCAATATTGTTATGAACATTTATTTCTTTGGCTTCTAAATTAATTCTTATAGGATCAATAGCTTTCTCAACTAATAATCTACAATTAACTTCTTCTTTTAATAAAGTAACACTACCACTATCAAGTCTCGATAATTTAAGTAACGATGTAACTAACCATTCAATTCTTTCTAATTGATCTTTATTTTGACTTAAAAAACTATGTCTTTGTTCCATCGTCATATTATTCTCTAAAAGATCATTAATAACATACATACTAGTTAAAGGAGTACGTAATTGATGGGATATATCAGATAAAGTATCTGTCAAATATTTTTTATCTTGTAAAGATATATCTCTTTGTTCTTTTAATTCAGTAATTACTTTATAAACATCATTACTTAAACAACTAATATATCCTTCATTATATTCTTTTATATTAATACTATAATCATTATTTAAAACTTTATTAATTGATGTGGATATTTTCGATAATTCACGATGTTCTTTTTTTATATAGTTAATAAAACAGATAATAATGGCAATGACTGATAATAAAATAATAGCTATATTAGTAATAATAGTAGTCATTTTAATGTTTCTTAATTCATATAAATAATCTGCACTAATACCATAGTTATTAATATAGTCTTCTTTGATAGATCCTTCCGTAAGTAAAGACGATATTATCTCATCTTCTAATTCAGGATGATTAATAACTATTTGATTAATAATTTTATTATTACTTTGAATTAACGTTTTGCTAAATATCTTAATAATTCCAAAACTAAATATCGTACTTATGATTATTACTAATATTATAATTAAAAGCATTTTATAGAAAAAAGCTAACACATTTTTATTTTTAAACATAGTGATCACCTAATTTATAACCAATACCTCTTACGGTAATAATGATTTTAGGATTTTGAGGATCATCCTCTATTTTTTCTCTAATTCTTTTAACATAAACCGTTAAAGCATTGTCTGATACATATTCTTCTTGAACATCCCATACATCTGCTAAAATCTTTTCTCTCGTAAAAACAACACCAGGATTTAAAGCAAAACTCAATAATATTTTATATTCTAAAGCTGTTAACATTACGTCTTTACCATTTTTTAAGACTTTGGCTTGATTTAAATCAATCGTTATATTATAAATATTTATAACATTAGATTGGTTATTAACTCTTCTTAAAACGGTTTTAATACGTGATAATAATTCTCTTGCTTTAAAAGGTTTAGTGATATAATCATCAGCTCCCATATCTAGACCTCTTACAATGGATATTTCTAAATCACTAGCTGTTAAAAAAATAATAGGTACCTCTTTAATGGCCTTTAACTTACTAAATAAAGTGAATCCATTAATATCTGGTAAATTAATATCTAATAAAATAATAGCAATATCCATATTTTCTTTTAAAACATCTAGGGCCATTACCCCATTCTTAGAAGTAATTACTTTAAAATTTTCTTGTTCTAAATAATATTTTAAACCCTCTCTTATGGAATTATCATCTTCAATAATTAATACTTTATTCATAATACCACCTAAATTTATTATACAATATAAAATATATAATTTTTCTTACAAATTGGTCATAAAAAATAAATACAAAGCTATTAACCTTGTATTTATTTTTTAATAATTATTTAATACTTCTTTTTGCGATAAAGCCCTATTATATATTCTGACTCTATAAATTTTAACGCTAAAAAATGCACTTTTGTTATAGGAAGAGGAATAAGTATAACAACCGATCGCCATTCTTTTATTAACCGTTGGATATACGATTGCATCTGGTATTGTTTTTGTAATACAACTACCATTTAAACACATTATAGATTGACTACCATCATAAGTTATGGATGCTGTATATATTTTGCTTGTCGATAATTTATCATAATCATAAAACTGCCACTTACCTGCTGCAAAGATACCTAATGTTAAGTAATTTGAATGAGTCATAAGAGCATAACCAGCAGCATTATCAAAATTACTAACAATGTCTTGATTTTTACCAGTAGAAGAATCATTATTCATAAATACTGCTTCCAAAGTAAGGTGTGGATAAACAACATCGTTTAGTAAAATGCAATCATTACCATCAAATACATAATGATCAGTCCCTAATGTTGCTCCACTTACTGTGCCATTAATACTAAATGGCCCTAAATCATTCCAAGTATCAGCACTAGCCTTTGTTTTTACATCATAATAGCCCATTAAACCATTACTTATTATTCCATATTGATTAGTTAAAATTACTGGTTCAGAAGTTACACTTTGACCTACGTATTGGATATAGTTAACTTCTAAGGTTAAATTATTAATCGTTAGATTTGGTTGAGAAGTAATACTTTCATTATATCCTATTTCTACTGTAAAAGTAGTTGTCTTATTAGCTAGTAAAGTATCTCCTTTTTTGATACCACTTATTTTAAAATAAATGGCATCACTTCCTAATTCATTTGCATTGATATTATTGATAATAGCATTTAATGTTCCTTTATTTTCAACGGTTATTTCATATATAATTTTATCGCCAGGAGATTTGAAATCGACATTAAAAGTTGCAGTTGTGCCACTTGCGGTTGGAGTCTTAGTCTCAGTTACTCCTCCTACAGCACTCTGTTTTACGATCTTAGTAAATTCTATATTCCAAGTTGAGACAATATTAGCAGTTCCGGTTATATTTAAGCTTGTTGAAAAAAGAGCATAACCTACTGTCATTAATACTACTATAATACTTAATGTTAT
>CANRAE010000022.1 GCA_947628525.1 uncultured Bacilli bacterium | reverse complement strand
AAAACCCAGTTGAATATCGAATTCAACTAGGTTTTAAATAATACTTTTTTAGTGTCTACTTTTTATTGACAACTTCAGCACTAAACCTATATTTATTTTAATTATTCATCTGCTGTTTCTAAATCTAACAAAATATTATCAATAGAATATCCTTCATTAATTTCTTTAACATTTAAATGTTCAATAAACAAAGTTGCTTTAAAGTCTTTTAGTGATCCTTCAATCGCATGTTTTAATTCAGGATTAACACTTATATCTAAAACCTTAATTGGTGTTTTTAATGATACATTTTGGTTTGATTTTTCTCCTCTTGCTTGACTAATAATATCTACTAAATCATTACCATTTTTTATTTCCTTAGCAAAAGCAAATGCCAATGGTTCTATTTTAGTTAAATGAATAGATTTTTGATCATGATATAATTCTTGATATATTTCCTCAGTAATAAATGGAAAGAAAATACTAAAATCTTGCAATAATTTATAAAGAAGAGTATATATTGTTTTTTGTCCTGAATATCTTGGTACAGTACCAAATTCTTCTGGTCTATATAAACGATGTTTAACTATTTCTATATAATTATCGCAGAAATTCCAAAAGAATTTTTCAAGAGTATTTAGAGCAAGACCTACTTCATAATCTTCTAGATATTTGATAAATCCTTTTTCCATTTCTTGAAATGATCCTAATATCCACTTATCGATATATTCAAAATCACTAAATTCTTTATCTTCATAATCAGTTAAATGCATTTCAATAAATTTAGCTACATTCCATATTTTATTGATTAATTTTTTACCTCTTAAAAGAGTTTCTTCACTATATACGATATCTGTTCCTAATCTTCCAGAACCAGCCCAATATCTAATGACATCAGCAGAGTATTGATCGATTAAATCAATTGGTTCTATTTTACTATTTCCTTTTGATTTACTAATTTTTTCACCTTTATTAGCCATGACAAATCCTGAAATAACAACATCATTCCATGGACGATTTTTAAAATGATAAAAACTTTTAACAATCGTATAAAAATCCCAAGTTCTAATAATATCATGAGCATTCATACGTAAGCTCATTGGTTTTAAAATATCTTCATAATTATCTTTTTCACCATAACGCATATTAATTAAAGGCGTTACCGAAGAAGTGGCCCAAGTATCCATAACATCGGTTTCAGGGATAAATTCTTTACCGCCACACTTAGGGCAATGACTGATACTAGGTTCATCGCTTAAAGGATTAACTGGTAAATCTTCTTCTTTGGCAAATATTGGTTCACCACATTTTTGACAATACCATACTGGGAATGGTACCCCAAAATATCTTTGTCTTGATATACACCAATCCCATGCAATATTATTGACCCATTCTTCGTATCTTGCATGCATGTGTTCTGGATACCACTTAATGTCATTACCAATTCTTAGAAAATCTTCTTTATGATTCATAATATCGATAAACCATTGTTTCATAACAGAATATTCTACTTCACTACCGCATCGCTCATGGGTTTGTACTTCATGTTCTAATTCTTCAATTTTAACTACATATCCCCCAGCTTGTAAATCTTCTATTATTTGTTTTCTTGCTGCTTTTATTTTCATACCACCATAATTTGGTACTTCGGGAATAATTTTACCATCATCAGTAAAAATATATTTCAAAGGTAAATGATATTTTTTCCACCACTCGATATCGGTTTGATCACCAAATGTACAACACATAACAACACCAGTACCTTTATCGATAGCAACTTTTTCATCAGCCATTATTGGAACATCTACATCAATTACAGGAATATGAGCTGTTTTACCAATTAAATGATTGTGTTTTTCATCACTAGGATTAACAAAAACACAAACGATTGCTGGAAGTAACTCTGGTCTTGTGGTAGCAATAGTAAATTCTTCACCATCTTCAACCGTTTTAAAATTAATATAATTAAAAGTCGTTTTAATTGTTTTCGTTTCAAGTTCTGCCTGAGCAATTGAAGTTAAGCACTCATTACACCATAAAGCTGGACTCTCACGATGATAACAATGACCATGACTAGCTAAATCTAAAAACGATCTTTGACTTATTTTAATAGTCGTTGGACTTACCGTCTTATAATGAATATTCCAATCCGTACTGACACCTAACTTACTAAATAAAGTTTGAAAATCACTTTCATATTTATCAGTTGTTTCATAACAAATTTTAGAAAAAGCTTCTCGCCCAATTTCATGAGCCTTTTTCCCTTGTTCTTTTTCAACTAATCTTTCACTTGGTAATCCATTATCATCAAATCCGAATGGATAAAAAATATTATATCCTCTTAATCTTTTATATCTAGCAATCATTTCGGTTTGCGAATATGAAAAAATATGACCTATATGAATTTTACCATTTACAGTTGGTGGTGGAGTATCAATAGAAAATACTTCTCGCTTATCTGGTTTAAACTCATATATTTTATTCTCTTTCCAATATTCTAACCATTTATTTTCTTTTTCTTGGGCATTATATTTCTTATCTAGCATTTCCTTCACTCCTCTTTTTTAAATATGTTAAGGCTCTTTCTTTTGCTTGATTAAACATTTCTTCATTTTCCTTGTTAACCTTAACTTTATTAATATATTCTAAATAATAACCTTTTTCTTTTAATATATCAATTGCTTCTTTATAATGTATATCAAAAATATAGGCCATCTTACAAATAACAGCATCAGCTTTATTTTTTATATCTTTAATCCATATAGCTTTTTCATTTAAAAAATCTGTAAGTATTTTAGCGCTTGGGCTATCTATTATTTCATCTTGATAGTAAACTACTAATACGCGAAATATATCGATCTTATCACAATCTCTAATAATGTTCGCAAATAATCTTTCACGTTCATTTAACTCTTCTTCCACTGCATATTTATTATGATTTCTAACAGCTTTCTTGATTATTTCATCATATTTAGGATCAGCAATAAAACTTCTTATCATTCCTTCATCAAATAACAACTTAACTCCATACTCGGCATGATCCATTTTAATATCTTTAAAAGTACCTGTCTTTGTTAATTGATAAAACCTACCTATATCATGAAGAAAACCAATTAACGTTGCTAACTCTACATCTTCGTCTGATAAATGCAAACGTTTAGCAAGCTGATTACAAATTTTAGCAACTTCTAATGTATGATAATACTTTAATGGAATTTCCCTCATATTCCAATCAAAAGTGTTAACATAATTAGTAAAAACTTCTTTTACTTTGTCCAAATTGATCATAATATCTCCTTAAAAAAAAGTCCTTATATATTTCTATATAAGGACGAATTATCGCGGTACCACCTTAATTTATATCTATTGATATACTCTCAAACAGTTAACGCCTATCTACGTGATTATATACTATCTTTCCATAATCAGACTCCATTGCTACCTTCAATAATTACCGTTATTCGTTTCCACCACAACCGAACTCTCTATTAACAATAGTTACTTACTCCTCAATTTCCTCGTCTCTTTCATGATTATATTGCATTTATTGGATTTTGTAAATATCTTTTAAACGATTTCAAAAGGATTATTTAAAGTACCATTGCCTTTTACAATAACTGTATTACTTTTTAGGCTAAATACCGGTCTAATACCATATAATTTGTCTATTCTTTCTCTATATTTAGTATTATTAGATATAGCATTAATAAAGCTATAATGACTAGGATTAATAGTGAAAAAAGCATTAGCGCCATATCTAGTACTAGCAGTAAAAAGATCGCCTAGTCTAGGTAGCGCAATAGTAACATTTACTGAATTATTACTTGAACAAGTCTTTTGAAAAGAAACACTATTATCTATTTCCTCTTTACAATAAGTAGTAGGACTAACAAAATTATAAGCACTACCTAAATGGTTATAAAAAGTAGTATTATTTAAAAGATTATATACATTAGAATTAAGATAATTATTACTATCATCATCAAAAGCTTGATTTTCTAAATAATTATTAACAGCAATAACCTTAGTAAGACCATTATCAATACTTACAATACGATATAAATCATTATTAATACGTAAATATTCACCACTATATCTAGTATTTAATAAAGTATTAACTGCTACATTAGTACTATTGCCAACTAAAATATAAGGATTATTGGCTCCCCCATCACCACTAATGACACTAACATTTCTACTAACAGTAATAGCAGGTCTTATACCATAATAACTTTGAGTTGAGAAAACAACATCTGCTACACTACCAGCACCACCACTAGTTACTGTCCTTACCGTATTACTAGAAGCATAATTAGATAACAGTGATGGATAATTATTACCTAAGAAAGGTCCTATATTATAAGCTTCAAAACTATTTAATAATCCTACTTTTCTAGTTACATTTTCACTATCATTAGGAAAATCACTAATATTAGATGTTTTACTAACATCCCACAATGCATCAACTAAATAAACATTAGGATCTTTTAAAGTAGGTAAAAATATATTTTTTAACCATTTATCGACATCACTATCGGCATACTTAATATTATTTTCTACATTACGTGGTAATAAAGTTATAATATCATCAGTTACTAATTTAATATTATAATTAGAATATTCTACTATGCGCCACATCTTACCTGAGTACCAAACATAATTATTAGGATTATTCCCTTTAACAAAGGTTAAATCATGAGTAGTGAAAGTACTACCTCCTTGTCCAAAACCATTTTTGACTATTTTAGTAATCAAAGTATCTTGATCTTGGGGTAAGAAACTAGCACAAGTAGCACTTTCAGAAAAATTATAAGAATAATAAACTCGTTCATTATTTTTTTTACTATAACAACTAAGACTAGTTCCAACGGAAATATTACCTTTATTATTTCTTAATCGTGCTTTACCAACACAATATGAATCATCATCATTAATTTCTTTAACATATTCTTCTTTAATTAACTGTGAAAGATCAACATCAACACACCCTATATTACTACTACTTCCTAATTCATCTTTTAATCTTTCCGCATAGGCACTAGCACCCGTTTGAACTATTTCTTTATAGATCTCATATTGATCCTCTTCATTTCTTAATAAAAGTCTAGCCGTACTAGGTAATACAATTAACAGAATAAAACCAATAATAACCAAAGTTGCAATTAACTCAATTAAAGTAAACCCACGTCTATTCATATACTCACCCTATGGTAATTATACCACGTCATAAAATATTAGTAAAACTAAATCATTATCTTTTTAACTATAATTGAATAGATTATATTAGGTGAATAATATGTTTAGAGGTAAAGGAAAAGGTCATGGTTTTTTTTGCTTGTGTGATATATGTAAAGCAAAAAGAAGATCGAGTCTTCTTTATTTAAGTATTTTAATCGGTTTAGTTGTGGTTATTTTTTATCAATCTATTCTTTTAATCTTTGTAACCAGCAAAATAAACGCTGTTATCTTATTTTTAGAATTATTATGCTTAGCGATGGGAATTATCCGTATAATATTTTGATACAAAAGAATTAGTAATTGCTAAATAATTAGTAAAATCATAAACATTTTTAGTATTAAGTAACTCCCTATTATTGAAATCAATTCTATCGGGTATTAACAACAAAGCAAATAATAAATAATACTCTTCTTCTAATAATGGATACTTGCTATTATAAAAATCAAATAAAGATGAAAAAGAGACGATATCATAAACATGATGATATAGGCTAATTAAATCATATATAGGGGAAGCTCTGCAAGCATTATGCCAACTTATTAAATAGGCTTCTTGTCCTTTTAATAAATGATCTAATTCTAAATTATTGTGAATTGTAGCAACTCTAAAACTTTTCTTATTTTTGATCAAGTTATACCATTTATCAATAAAATAACGACTCTTATCAATACATTCATAAATAATACTACTATTGCGCAATAATAAATAACCACTAGGTGCTATAAAAGATGATTCTTCCATAATTACTTTAACATTATCATAATAATTAGAAATATATGCTAATTTGTTTAAAACATCCTCATATATTTCTTTTATTTTATTTAAATCAACCGTTTTATAAAAGGTTGTTTTATTATGTAACATAGATATCAAATAAATGATATCAAGAGCTCTTTCTTCCATAGTCATATTAATATTATCAATATAAGGATACATTTCATAATAATTATCTTCCCGATAAATATTTAAATAATTATGAAAGTTTTTTACATCTAAATATTGAAATAACTCTTGGTTATGATCATCTTTTTTCTTTATAACGTATTTACCTCGATCAGTATCAACAATTAAAATATTTTTTTTATAACAGCAACTTCTTACTTTAAGAGTATCATCTATATTTTTTAATTTATTCATGAGAATTAGGTATAATTATTTTACTTCCTACTTTAATATCTGATAAATCATTATATTCTTTTAAAATATCCCTAGTTGTATTATATTTAGTAAGAACCGTATCTAAATCATCATTTTCGCGCATTATATAAATACAATAAGTAGCAAAAGTTTCCTCAGTATCTTTAAAAGCTGAAAAAATAGAAGCTACACTAGTTGCATTAGCAGTTACTTTTTCATCATCTTGGTTATCGTTGTTATTAAGTTCTACTACCTCATTATAGGTATTAGTATAAGTTTTTTCTTCACTATTATTTGATCCTTCATCATTATTAATATTATTGTTTGGTATTTCTAATTTTTCTTGTTCACTAATATCTAAAAAAGCATCTTCGATCTCATTTTCATCAATACAACGTTCATTAACCAATTCATGATCATCTACTTGGGGAATAGCTTCATTAAAATCATCACTTAATATAAGATCACTTTCTTGATCATCTTTAACTAATTCTAAGTTATCTAAACATAAATCTATCTTTAATAAAACTTTTTCTTCATCAATTACTTCATAAACAAAATCATCAATTTCGATGATAATATTACTAGTATCATATTTCTCATCAATATTAATTTCAATAGGTATTTTATAACTAAATTCCTCATCTATTTGACTAGCATCCGTCATTTTATATGTACCTGATACAATAAAATCTCCTTTAATAATATCACTACTTACTAAATCTAAATTATGTTCAAGAGAAATGCTAGTTATTTTACTAATCATCGTTTTAAAAGTAATTTCCTTATTAAAAGGTATAATTTGTTTCATAATAAATTCTCCCTCCTAATGCAATATATGTTATTAAGAATAATTTATACAAAGAAAAAAAGATTTTCTAACAATCTTTTTTTACATAATCACTTACAGGTTTAAATGTTTTGCGATGTTCAGCAATAATTCCATATTTTTGAATCGCTTCAACATGTTTTTTAGTAGGATATCCTTTATTATTTTTAAAATCATACATCGGATACTTTAAATCTAATTCATCTAACATTCTATCTCTTGTAACTTTGGCTATAACGCTAGCAGCGGAAATACTAATGCTTTTTAAATCGCCTTTAATAATAGGGGTTGAAGGTATAGATAATTTTTCTAATTTCATCGCATCAATTAAAACATGTTCAATAGGACAAGGACACTTAGCAATAGCTTCATACATAGCTAATTTTGTAGCTTCATATATATTTATTTCATCGATAACTTTTTCATCTTTTATGCCAATTCCTACTCCTAAGGCTTGTTCCATAATAACATCATAAAATTCTTCGCGTTTTTTAGGTGATAATTTCTTAGAATCCGTAAGTCCTGGTAAAGTAAAATGACGTGGTAAAACAACACAAGCGGTAACTACTGGACCTACTAATGGCCCACGCCCTACTTCATCAACTCCGGCAATAAAATCTATTCCTTTGCTATATAATTCCTTTTCATATTTAGTGTTATCTATCTTCGATAATTCTATTTTTTCTTTGGTCATATTCTATCCCTAAAACTTTATACGCTCCATAACATATTCTTCTATTTTATCAACATCAATAGTTATTTGTTCCATAGTATCTCTATCTCTAATAGTAACAGTATTATTATTTAGCGTATTATCATCTATGGTTATTGCAAAAGGAGTACCAATCACATCACTACGGCGATACCTTTTACCAATATTACCACTATCATCATAAGTACACATAAAAGCTTTGGATAAACGTTCATATATTTCGGTAGCTTTTTCGCTGTGATATTTTTTGATTAGAGGTAATACAGTAACTTTATAAGGAGCTAAGAAAGGATGAAAACGCATAACTTCTCTTATCTCACCATCTACTTCATCTTGATAATATGAATTAAATAAAATAACTAAAACAGCACGATCTAGACCATAAGTAGATTCAACAATATAAGGGATATACTTACTATTGGTATCTTGATCAAAATACTCTTGACTAACACCACTATATTCTTGATGACGAGTTAAATCAAAATTAGTACGATTATGAGTACCATTAATCTCACCCCATCCAAAAGGGAATTGATATTCAATATCACAAGCTGCTTTGGCATAATGTGCTAACTTTTCATGATCATGAAAACGTAATTTTTCACTAGGTACACCTAAATCCATATAAAACTTTTTACCAAATTCTTTAAAATAATTATATAATTGTTCATCTTCACCTTCTTGGCAAAAAGTTTGATATTCCATTTGTTCAAATTCAATAGTTCTAAAAGTAAAGTTACCTGGGGTAATTTCATTTCGAAAAGCTTTACCAATTTGACCAATACTAAAAGGTAATTTACAACGCATGCTTCTTAGAACATTCAAAAAATTGACATATTCTCCTTGGGCATTCTCTGGGCGTAAATAAACAACACTTTTTTCATCTTTAATAACCCCACGATGCGTTTCAAACATAAGATTAAATTGTCTTATATCAGTAAAATCAGAATTTCCACATTTAGGACAAGGCACTTTATTTTCCTTAATATAAGTCATAAGTTCTTCTTCACTCATACCATCAGCAATAGAAGAATTAGTATAATCATTAACTAAATTATCGGCACGATGCCTTGCTTGACAACTTTTACAGTCAATTAAAGGATCAGAAAAACTACCAACATGACCACTAGCTTCCCATACTCTTGGATGCATCAAAATATCAGCATCCACTTCATAAGCATTTTTACGCTCTTGAATAAAACGTTTACGCCATGCATCTTTAATGTTATTTTTTAGTCGTGCCCCTAGTGGTCCATAATCCCAAGTATTAGCTAAACCACCATAAATTTCACTTCCTTGAAAAATAAAACCATACTGTTTGCAAAAATTGACTAACTTTTCCATTGTTAATTCTTCCATTTTTTTAATTCTCCTTTATCTTTTTTACTTTACTAAATTGCAAATTATGCTTATCTACTTCACTTGCTACCAAAGGTAATAACTCTTCATTATTTAAATTAATAACTAAATTATCACAATGAATATAGTAACCTCGATCACGGCAAAGACAATCCTCATTAAAGAAATTATTTCTACTTTCTATTTCAGCATGACAATCATAATTTGCTAATTTGCTATTAATAAAGCCAATTAAAAATTCTTTTTCAAAAGGAATTAATTCTTTCTTTTTTGAGGCTAAATTTAAAACAATAAAATCACCATATTCACTAGGATTAAGACTATAACTAGTTTCTTTAGTAGCATTTATATCAAAATATTCTATATGGTTATTTCTTTTTAAAAATAATTCACGATCATCTAAATATTTATCTCTAATATTTAAAAATATTCCGATTAAAGCTGGATCAGATAACTCCACTAACATTTGATTATTGCTTCCTTTTAAACGACTTATAATATTACTTTTATTACCCTGAAAATCATAAGTATTTTCTAAATAAGAAACGTCCTTAGTAAGTTTTAATAAAATAGTCATTAATTCTTTAAATTCTTCCTGGCTATCTTTATTAATATTTAACTTTGACTTGCCTAATCCCACTTCATATTCATTCTTTTTCTCTCTAACAATTATTTTCATCTTTATCCTCCTAAAATAAAACTTCTAGAATTTATAAGGACGTATTATACGCGGTTCCACCTTACTTATTCTAGAAGAATCACTCTTTTAAATATAGCTAATAGGCTTCCAAACCCATCATCGCTTTAATAAATTAGTTTATTTCTATAAACCAAATCAATTGTATTATATCATATCTTCTGTTTTTGTAAACTAATTTTCTTACTAATTATTATGATTAGCTTCAAAAAGTTTCAAAGCTTTTTCTAGTTCTTCATCATTATCTAATCCTACCAGTGTATCAATTCCATCTTTGTTAATTACTTTTCTAATACAAATGTCCTTAGGATCTTGATGATTTACTAAATATACATACATCATGTTATCTACTTTTACTTCTGTAATAATAATATATTCTTTTCCTTCTAACTCAATAGATTCATATTCATTCATATTACTTAGCTCCTTTAGTGTCTTCATAGCTTCTAAATAAATCTTTCATAGGTAGAAATTCTTCTTTTGTAGATCCTAAGATGTAATTATCCATAGCTTCTTGCCATTTTGCATATGATGGTTTACCTTCAGCATCAACAAAATTATTCTTAATAAGAAAATCATTTAAACCACTATATGATACACAATTACCATACACATCAGGATTTTCTTGAACGATCATACTCATATCTTTGATAATTTCATTGGCTGTATGTAATTTAGTTCCTGGCTTATCAACTGCCCCTATATCATCAGCATATAAGCGTAAATTAGTGTTTTCAATAACACCATATAAAGCTAACGTGCTATTATCTTGGCTTAATACATATTCCGCAAGAGCTTCTGTATCATACCATATACTTTGATGATCACTAGTATAATGAGTGTTATTTTCCACAGTATCGTGGTAAGCTTTTTCAAAATTGGATAAAGTTGTTTTATCTCTTATTGAGCGACCAGCTAGAGCCAAACATAAAGTGGCCGTAGCAACAACTAAACTAATGGTAGTTCCTACTGCTACTCCTTTTCTAAATTGATGCTTAGCTTCTTGATAATTTTTTTCTTCTTTTACTGTAACACTATTTCTATACAATCTGTCTGCTACATCATTTGATACTTTTCTAGAATAATCAACAAATTTTAGTTCATCTGGATACTTAGGGCCATTTCCCATAACATAATCTGCTTTTGTCATACTTACCTCCATTATCTTATTAGTTATTTTTAATGTACTATATCTATTTAAAAATGTCAACTTTTTAACACTTTTTAACAAATACTTGACACTTTGTTTTATAATTTACCCAATTAATGATATACTAGTTAGTAAGTAATAAAATAGGAGGTATTATGAAAAATAAAGTCGTTATTATAGGATGTGGCAACGTGGGAATGAGTTATGCTTATGCTCTTCTTAATCAAAGGACATATGTTAATGAGTTAATTCTAATTGACTTAAATTATGAAAAAACCGTAGGAGAAGCTATGGATCTAAATCATGGATTAGCTTTTGCTCCTTCTAATGTTATAACCAAGGCAGGAACATATAAAGATTGTAAGGATGCTAAAATAGTTGTTATTGCAGCGGGAGCCAATCAAGAAAAAGGTGAAACGAGAATGGACCTTATTAACAAAAATGATAAGATTTTTGCATCTATCATCAAAGAAGTAAATAAAAGTGGTTTTAATGGTATTTACATTATTGCTACTAATCCAGTAGATGTTATGACCTATATTACTTGGAAACATTCTGGATTTGATCATAATAAAGTAATGGGTAGTGGAACCACTTTAGATACAGCAAGATTAAGGTATGAAGTAGCCAAAAAAGTAAATGTTCATCCCAAAAACGTTCATGCTTATGTTATGGGTGAACATGGTGATAGTGAATTTGTTCCATGGAGTAATGCTAATATAGGTATCCAAAATATTAGAGATTTTTTAGATGAAGAAGAATTAGAGGAAATTTGTTACAATGTAAGAAACGCTGCTTATCATATTATTGAAAAGAAAGGTAATACTAGTTATGGTATAGGAATGAGTTTAGTTAAAATTACTAATGCCATTTTAGGCGATGAAAATTTAATATTAACCGTATCTTCTTATGACGAAAATAATGATGTATTTATTGGATGTCCTACTATTATCAATAAAAATGGTGCTGATAAAAGAATATTTGTTAAATTAAATAAAGAAGAAACCGAAAAAATGAATAATTCAATCAGTGTTTTAAAAAAGGCTATCAAAAAAGTTAATATTGATGAGTAAATAGTATTTTATATTGTTGATAGACAATTTATACTTAAAAAATATTTAAATTGATAAAATCTAAAAGTAGAAAAGTTAAAAATTAGCATATTTTGAATTTTTAAAAAATCAAAATATGCTTTTTTAATATTAAAAGGAGAAATATAAAAAGCCAATTGACAAATACGGTTTAAAAACGACTTATCAATGGCTTTAAGAAAACATTTTTACGATTTTTTAGCTCATTTTAAAGTATAGAAGAAGTTGAAGTACCTGTACTACCACCGCCACCAACTGGTCCGCCTTCTAATGTTGAAGTGTCACTATTCATTGAACTGCTTACACTTTGAGATTGTTCTTTATAAAGTTGTTCTACTTGTTCAATTATACGTTGTTCAGCTTGTTTTAATTTTTCTGTATAAGTTTTAGCTTCTTGTTTTACAGCCGTAATTAATCTTTTAACAGAGCTGTCAACTCCCTCACCTTTAAATGCTTGAGCTATATTAGGATTAGTTTCTAATTTATCTAACTCATCATTGATTGATTTTATATAGTTTTCTACTGCTTCATTTAATTTACTCGTAAATCCAGGTTTAATTCCAGCAGTACCAGTAAGTATGTCAATGCCAAATACAGATGTATATTGAGATTGACCTACTGCATTAATAAAATCACTAGAATCAAAAGATTTAGATAAATTATCCCTTAATTGTGTATCCATTCTTTTATCAGTTCCTGTAATTGCCATATTTTATCCCTCCTATTGAATTAAATTTCTATCAAAGTTTTTATAATTTTGAGCCGTGTTTTGAAGTTCAGTATTAAGAGCTTCGCAAAGTTTAGTGATACGTTCACTAAATAACTTAGCATCTTGCTTTAAGTTAGACAAAAACTTTTCCTTTGCTTCCCCCTCCCAATACTGATCACATACATCATCAATCATTTTTAAATTAAAAAGTGCTGCAGTACCAGCTTGTTTCATAACGATTGATTGTATCTCTTCAACTAAATCATTCGTTCCGCGAGCGCTATAACCCTCACTGTAATCCAAATTTGCACTCATCTGTTTTTCTCCTTTCTTACACATCAATATTATCAAAGTTAGTGTTTATAGCAAAAGAGGCATCATAATTTTTAAATTTATTTAATACATAATTATAATCATCTACATATGACATTAAATTATTGATGGAAATATTACGATAAATGTTGAAATTATTTTTTTTATTTAACACATATTGATAAGTATTATCATTATAATAAGTTTTAATATCATCAACTAAATCATTATAACGATCTAAGGCTTTTTTAATGTTTTCAACATATTGCATAACATCCATACATAATCTTTTTACTGCCATATCATCTATAAACGCTTTATTATCCATTAAATATCCTCCTGTACTATAACTAACTCTAATTGTATTATTACATATATTCTAATAATTTGGCAAGATATAAGCTCGTTTTTGTGTAAACTTACTGTAAACATGATTAATAGCAAAAGTCAAAAAAAAAGGGGAATTTCCCCTTTAAAATTCTAATGTTTCTATCGTCTCTTTATCACCAGTAGCTCCATTACCTTCACTACTAGTAGTATCGCTATCGCTTGCAGGAATAACTGGTTCATTTGGTGTAGGCATAGACGTATTAAATGGCTGAACACTTGGTTCTATCGGTTTTTCTACATTTATTGGTACATTCTGACTAGGAACTACTTGTGCTTGTGGTTCTATTGCAGGTGTTACAGCATTATTAGTTGTAGCTCCATATGCTTCATGATTAACAACTGGTAAAGTTGCTGTATTTTCTAATGGATTAGCTCCTCCATAAACGACAGGTTTTTCTTCTGCCTTTGGAACTGCAAAAGTGTTAGCAGGATCAACACCACCATATATAACTGGTTTTACTTCATTTGTACTATTTGGTGTTACAGTACTAGTATTATTCATAGGATCAGGTGCAGCACTAATATTATCAGTAACTGGTGCTGTATAAGCACTAGAAGCACTGTTTGAAGATGGTGCTGAAAAATCAATAACATTTGTTGCTGTCGGTGTAGCAGAATAATTACTACTTGCCTCTGTTACATTATTATTAGCACCATATACGGCATTACTATCATTATTAATCGTTGGAATGCTACTTTCTATTGGTGTGTTATTTATACTTCCAAAAGTATTAGTAACATTATTATCAACAGTAGGAATATTATTATTAATATTTGGTATAGGACTATTTACATTAGATACTTCTTGATTAATTCCGGTATTAACTTCACTATTAATATTATTATTAAGATTGTTATTAAAACTATTACTTAAATTGTTATCTACATTATTAATAGGAGGCATAGCAACTGGTGCTGTATATCCAAAAGCATTATTATTTTGCACTTGCATATTCATATCAGTAACTGGCGCACTAGCCATATCCTGTACTGGTTCAGTATTTATATCAGTAGGAACAGTTGCTACTTCTGGTGATGATTTTTTTCCTTTTTTATTAGATGCTATAAATACTATTAACGCTATCAATAATACTATTACTCCACCAGTGATTAACATTCCTGGTACAGTGGTAAACCAAGCTATATCAAAACTCATGAAATTCGTAACATTTACGTTCATATTTTCATCTCCCTTTATTATCCTATTAACATAATACCAAAAATAGACATTAATTGCAAATACTTTTTTTTACTTGTCATTTGCTTGACAATATTTAAATTCATGCCATATTTTATTTCCACTAGGCATCTTCGTAAAAGTTAATATTTTTTTAGTAGTCGGATGCACAAACGAAATACTATATGCATGCAAAGCAATTTGCTGCAAATCTCTATTACCATAACGTTGATCGCCATATAAAGGGTGTCCATGATGTGCAAATTGTACGCGTATTTGATGGTGTCTTCCTGTTTCTAATTCAATATCGACAAGAGCTAAATTTAATTTTTTATTACGTTCAATTACTTTATAAGAAAGTTTACAATATTTACCTTTTTCTTGGTTAACTACTTTACTAGAATAATTATCTTCTTTAACTAAATAATCAATATATTCACCACTATCACTAAGATCTATTCCATGTACTACGGCTAAATATTTTTTCTTAAAATCATGATTTCTTATTTGATTAGATAATCTACTAGCAGCCTTACTATTTTTAGCAAAAACCATCACTCCACTTACTGGTCGATCTAATCTATGTACTAGTCCAAGATATACATTACCTTTTTTATCATATTTTTCTTTTATATAATTTTTAACAATGGATAACATATCTATATCACCAGTAATATCCCCTTGACTTAAAACATTAGCTGGTTTTACTACTACAATAACATGATTATCTTCATATAATATTTCTAATTTATTCATAAGATTCATACCTACTACAAATACCACAAGGTAATACTAAATTACTATTTTCAATTGGTAAACCAATTTCCTCAGAATATATGTTTCCTTCATATTTTTTTCCTACTGTTAATTTTAAAATATTCGTAAAAACTTCTTGGGATAAGCCAGTAGTATAAGTATTAATTATAAAGAAAAGAGGATGATCCGACAATAATTCAACACATAATTCTACTAATGGAAATAAATCAGTTTCAATATCCCATACTTCACCATTAGCACCTCTGCCATATGAAGGAGGATCCATAATAATGGCATCATACTTATTACCTCGTCTAATTTCTCTTTTAACAAATTTGATAACATCATCAACAATATAACGGATGCTTTTATCTTCCAATCCAGATAATTTAACATTTTCCTTAGCCCAATCGACCATTCCTCGCGATGAATCGACATGAACAACACTAGCACCAGCATATAAACATGCAACAGAAGCTCCACCGGTATAAGCAAATAAGTTCAATACCTTAATATCTCTTTTACTTCTTTTAATTTTATCGATCATAAAATCCCAATTCACAGCTTGTTCTGGAAAAAGACCTGTATGCTTAAACCCCATTTGCTTAATATTGAATTTTAAGTTTTTATAATTAACGATCCAACTAGCAGGCGTTGCTTTTAAATTTTCCCAATGTCCGCCACCACTTTTACTCCTTATATATTGGGCATTTATATTCCCATTATATTTTGCTAATAAATCACCATGATCCCATATTATTTGTGGATCAGGTCGCAATAATGTAACATTATTCCATTTCTCTAATTTATTACCACAAGAAGCATCAATTATTTGATATTCTTTCCACTCATTTGCTAACTTCATAAAATCACCTACTTATATTATATAATAGAAAAAGGAAACTTTGTTTCCTTAATTGTATCTAGTTTTAACAAGATTTTTTATATCAAAATCACGGTTTTTCATATTTAACATATCCGTTTCAAATAAATATAAATCAAAATTATTTATGTAATGTTTTAATATTTTATTACCAAATTCATCTTGTGTTACTTGTTCAACTATAAAATCTTCTAATTTAGGACCGAATAATTCTAATAAATTACCATTGGGAGTATTTTGATTTTCTTCACTTGTAAAGTAATAACCATCCTTAGAATAACATAAATTCAAATTAGTATTTATATCTGTATATTCATTAAAATTAAATTCCTTATCTAATTCACTATCAGAATAATAATCAAAGTGGAAATAATTCCAAATTTTTACTAATTCATCATTAGTTAATTCATTACCATCAATTGGTAAAGATGGAAAATGTTCTAATAAAAAAGCCATCGAATAACTTTTAATAACTTCTTTATCTTCATAATATTCATAATCTTGTGGGGTAATAATATTAATGCCATTATTAAAAAGGACTAAATTAACTTCATCTAATGCCCATGATTCTTGTTCTTTACTACTAACATAACAACTATCATTTTGTTCTTGATCTTTTATTTGACAAGCACTACTAGAAAATAATAAAGTTAAAACAACACCATTTGCTAAAAGATCCCATAACTTACGATTAATTTTTATTTTTTCCATAACTAACACCCCTTCTTTTATTATAAAATAAACTTGAATAACATGCAAACTAAAAATTGTTAAGATAGCCTTAACAATTTTGCTTAATAACTTATATTATTATAAATTAATAAATTCTTGATATAATTCATCACATTTATCTTTATCCATTTCATCTAAATTAGCATAAACATAAGGTATATTTAGAGCTTCATACTTTTCTTGTCCCATCTTATGATATGGTAAAAATTCTATTTTTTCAATGTTATGGATCTTTTGGATATAATCTTTTAATTTAAGTAAATATTCATGATTATCATTAACTGTCGGTATAATTACTTGCCTAACCCAAAATGTCTTATTCATCTTATTAGCTATTTCAATAAATTTTTCAGATTCTTTTATATTGCCACCAGTTAATTCATGATAACCAACTTCATCGGCATATTTAACATCAAAAATAATTAAATCAACATATTTTAATATTTCTTCATAGTTACCAAGTCCTACCCCCGCTGTATCAAGGGCAATATGAAATCCATCTTTCTTTAATTTTTTACAACAAGAAATAAGAAATTGTGGTTGCAAAAGTGGTTCCCCGCCAGAAAAAGTAACACCTCCGGTACCTTGAATATAATTTTTAAAACGTTTGATCTTTCTTACTAATTCCCCACTCGAAATATTGTTTTTACCTTTTAACCACATTTCCGGATTATGACAATATTTACATCGTAAATAACAACCATTCATAAAAATGACTACTCTTATACCTGGTCCATCATATAGTCCTAAACTTTCAATGGAATCAATACTACCATGAATCATATTATCTCCTTGTATGGAAAGTTCTACTAATTACTTCTTGTTGTTGTTTTTTAGTTAAGCGATTAAATCTTACCGCATATCCTGATACACGAATAGTAAGTAATGGATATTTATCTGGATTTTCCATAGCATCAATTAAAGTTTCTCTGGTTAATACATTTACATTTAAATGATGAGCTCCTTGGCTAAAATATCCATCTAATATCTCCACTAAATTTATAATACGTGAATCTAAATCATTACCTAAGGCATCTGGGATAATAGAGAAAGTATTGGATACACCATCACGACAGCAATTAGCATAATCTATTTTAGCAACAGAATTTAATGAAGCAAGAGCACCACTAGTATCACGTTCATGCATAGGATTAGCTCCTGGTGCGAAAGGAGCCCCAGCTTTTCTACCATCAGGAGTAGCACCTGTTTTTTCACCATAAACAACATTAGAAGTAATTGTTAAAACTGATAAAGTATGTTTAGCATCACGATATAATGGATGACGGCACAATTCTTTATAAAATTTCTCCAATAAACTAGTAGCAATTCGATCAACACGATCATCATCATTACCATATTTAGGAAAATCTCCTTCGATCTCAAAGTCAATACTTATACCATCTTGATTTCTTATTGGCTTAACACGAGCATATTTAATAGCCGATAATGAATCTGCAACTACACTTAATCCCGCTACCCCAAAAGCCATAAGACGCTCGACATCAGTGTCATGCAAAGCCATTTGTCCTTTTTCATAAGCATATTTATCATGCATATAATGAATGATATTCATCGTATCCACATATAATCCAGCAACATCTTCTAAAACTTTATAATAAACTTTTAATACTTTATCATAATCAAGAACTTCATCAGTAATTATATCGTATCCTTCTAATACTTTAATGCCTTTAACTTCATCAATTCCCCCATTGATAGCGTACAATAAAGCTTTGGCTAAATTGCAACGAGCGCCAAAGAACTGCATTTGTTTACCTACTTTCATCGCCGAAACACAACAAGCAATTGCATAATCATCACCAAAAATTGGACGCATTATATCATCATTTTCATATTGAATAGAATCCGTTTCAATGGAAATTTTAGCACAATAATTTTTAAAATTAGTTGGTAAATCTTTACTCCACAAAACAGTTAAATTAGGTTCTGGTGCTGGTCCTAAATTAATTAAGGTATGCAAAATACGATAAGAATTTTTAGTAACTAATGGACGACCATCAATTCCTACCCCACCAATTGATTCTGTTACCCAAGTTGGATCACCTGAAAACAATTCATCATATTCTGGGGTACGTAAATGTCTTACCATACGTAATTTAATTACATATTGATCAATTAATTCCTGAGCTTCTTCTTCTGTTAAAGTACCATTTTTAAGATCACGTTCAATATAAATATCTAAAAATGTTGACGTTCTCCCTAAACTCATTGCAGCTCCATTATTTTCTTTAACAGCTGCTAAATAACCAAAATAAGTCCATTGAACTGCTTCCTTAGCATTTTTAGCGGGAAGAGATATATCATAACCATACTTTAAAGCCATTTGTTTTATTTCTTCCAAAGCACGATATTGTTCAGTAACTTCTTCTCTTCTTCTAATTAAGTCCTCAGTCATAACTCCCGTTAGATTATCATGATCTAATGACTTCTGTTCCATTAAAAAATCGATACCATATAATGCTACTCTACGATAATCACCAATAATTCTACCTCTACCATAAGCATCAGGTAATCCTGTTAAAAGACCTACTTTCCTAGCTTTACGCATTTCCGGAGTATAAACATCAAAAACACCTTGATTATGTGTTTTTCTAAATTCATTAAAATATCTATCAATAGTAGGATTTAATTTATAATTATAAGCTTCAAGGGAATTATATACCATTCTAATTCCACCATAAGGATTAACAATTCTTTTTAATACTTCATCCGTTTGTAAACCAACAATTACTTCATTTGCTTTATCAATATAACCAGCATCATAAGCATTAATACCCGATACATGATCAACATCGATATCTAACACACCTTTTTTTAATTCTTCTTTCAATAATGCTGTACATTTATCCCAAACTTTATTAGTTTTATTAGACGTTGATTTCAAAAAAGATTCATCACCATCATAATAAGTATAATTTTTTTGAATAAAATCACGTACATCTATATTTTCGCACCAATTACCTTTTACAAAGCCTTGCCATTCTTCTTTCATTTATATCACTCCTCGTATTTTATTACGTATTTTATTATAGCACATTAGCAAAAAGATGAATCATACTTGACATTATTTTTTTTATATTTGACACTTATATTAATAGTCTAACCATTTGCCTTTAATATCTAAATTTACTAATTTATAGGAAGAAAAACAATCTATATTTTTAATTTTGGCTTTATTATTTAAAAAAGTGGCAAAGTTCATTATAGAATGATACTCAATACTTCTTAAATATTGGGCAAAAGCAGGATTAACAACTTCATATCTAAAATAATTCCAATTAGGGATTTCACTACGTCCTAATTTCACTCGATCTTTTAAATGTTTAGCACTACCAATATATAAAAGTTTATTTACTGTATCAATTAAATAATAAACAACAAATTCTTGATCTGGCTCATCTTTAAGTTTAGAAGATGGCATCCAATCATTTGATTTTATAATAAAATTCTTATTATCTGTTTGATCGATAAAATAAAAGGCATTTAAATCAATTAGTTTTTTAAAAAAAGAATCATAAGGTGTTTTAACTTTAATAAAAGTTTCAAATTCAATATTTTGTTTAGCAATACATTTGATTGTTATTGCTTCATCAGTACCATAAAAAATATCATTTTCTACTTTTAATTCTTTGCATTTAGTTTTTATATAGCTTTGAATAAATTCTTTTTTTAAAGCTATATTAAGTTTTTTATTACTACGCCAATCAAGTTGCCAATAATCATTATTACCTCGATAAGCATGGCGTAAAAATATTGAATAATTTTCCCTATTCCATTTTAACAAAATAGGATATGTCTTTTTTAAAGATAAATCACCTTCATTATTTAAAATAGAAAGAGCAAAATCGTTAGGAATTACGTTTATTCCTTTTTCGATAAAGGTTTTATTAATCTTAATGGTAATTTGTTGCATAATATTCCTCCTTTAAATATCTCAAAAATATTATATCTTTTTTTAAAGAAAATAACTAGTTATATGTTTCATTCTAATATAATAAAAACTGATATATGAAGTCTTATATCAGTTTTTATTATAAAAAGCTCTTGATCATCAAGAGCTTATAATCTAAATGGTCGGGAAAACAGGATTTGAACCTGCAACCCCTTGGTCCCAAACCAAGTGCTCTACCAAGTTGAGCCATTTCCCGATACGTGGTGCACCCAATAGGAGTCGAACCCATAACCTTTTGATCCGTAGTCAAACGCTCTATCCAATTGAGCTATGGGTGCAGTGCTTTTTAAATTTTATATATATGAGTTTTTAATACAAAATGGTGGCTCCGAATGGAATCGAACCATCGACACAGGGATTTTCAGTCCCTTGCTCTACCGACTGAGCTACAGAGCCATAATGGCGGTCTCGGCGGGACTTGAACCCGTGATCTTCTGCGTGACAGGCAGACGTGGTAACCACTGCACTACGAGACCAATTGGTTGCGGGAGAAGGATTTGAACCTACGACCTTTGGGTTATGAGCCCAACGAGCTACCGAGCTGCTCCATCCCGCGATATAAAATAAATGGCGGAGGAAAAGGGATTCGAACCCCTGCGCCGCTTGCACGACCTCCCGGTTTTCAAGACCGGTCCCTTCAACCAGACTTGGGTATTCCTCCA
>CANRAE010000021.1 GCA_947628525.1 uncultured Bacilli bacterium | reverse complement strand
ATATTCCTATGGCGTTTGTCCTATCAATCCATCTTTTGGGGCTTAAAGTAAATGATGAATATCCAACTTCATTATTTTTAATTTCACGGAATTCCGTGAAATTAAAATTTTCATTATTTAATTGTTCCCATAATCCTATATAATCAAATGTTCCTTTATTGCTCATCCAATGTATAATAACATTAGCAGGATTTTCAGGATTAGAATACTTTGCTAAATCAGTTAACGATATATAGTCGGTGTCACCAATTCTTAAAATACCTATTTTATTGTTATTAACATTTATTTCTGTTTTAATTTTCATATTTAGCCCCTTAATCACTAAAATTATTTTATCATGAATTAAAGTATATTAAAACTCGAACTTATCAAATAATTTAAAAAGTCCGAGTTTGGTATCTATCTGGTGCGATTGGCGTAGTAATCTACAACTTTTTTATTAATTAGAAAAATAAATTATTATTGTTCATATTTATCATATTAAATCTTATCATATCTACCATATTTAGTTTTAGTATCACACCAAAAAATATTCTTATCATTATTATCATAAAAAATCCTAATTGAATCACCTATTTTAAACATATTGTGAGTAACTGAGAATAAACTATATGTTTTATATGTAGTATTAGAAATAGTATATTCACATTCAATTAAATCTGACAAAAAATATTCTTTTAAATCATCTGCAACATCTTCATCAATACATTTAACTGTTACATTAGTTACTATGCCTGTCGTCATCATTTCAACAATTCCATTTTTAATAATTTTTTCATTTGCGTATATACTTTGGTATTCATCTTCTAAACATGATTCACAACTTTTTAAAGGATTATATCTAATCATAACCTTTTTATTTATAGGATAATCTTTATACAATAATTGAGCTGAATATCTATTTAAGACAGAATGAATAATATTCCCATTAGAGTCCTTAAATTTATACATTATATTATAATCACAATGAATACTGTCTTCTGGATCATGAAGATTTTCTGTTCTTCTATAATCAATTATTTGGCCCTCAGTTATTGCTGTGTATTTTTTATACCTTTTTTTAGGTTGAATATAATAAATGTAAAGCACGTATAAAAACATAATTAAACTAAAAAATACAAAACAGACTATAATATGCATAATAGAAACTTTACCAATCCTAATGCCTATTAAAATTGGTAATATTATACCAGCAAATATTCCTATTACACATAAAATTAATAAATATTTATTATAATACCCCATATTATCTGAATCAATAATAACATAATCGTTATTTAAGTCATTACAAACAATATTAACGCTTTCTGATTCAACATATTTTTTAGGACGTAACTTATTTTTTTCTTTAACTTTTTTTACATAAGTCTTCCCATTTACTTTAAATAATACTCTGGTATTAATAGTTTTAATTGTATTCCCATATTTAATAATTGTTGCTATATATTTATTATTATTTATTACAGCATCATTATCTTTGTAACTTTTATTTATCATACAACTTAATTTCTCCCTTTATATAAACTCTGTTAAAATTATACCATATATTTATTTTTTAAAATCATTATTGCTTAATTTTCTTAAACAAATTGGTAATTACTTGTTTGCTATTTAAAGTATAGTTGTCTTGGCAAAATGATTAACCCCCTAGGTATTTTGACAACATATCAAAATAACCTAAGGGGTTATTGTTTTATATCAATATTCGAAAAAGTTCGAATAGAAACGTCACTGGTGCCGATTGTAGGATTCGAACCTATGACCTACGCGTTACGAGTGCGTTGCTCTACCAGCTGAGCTAAATCGGCATTGATGATTTCATTATACTATTTTATACATAGAATATCAATTATATTTTTTCTAAATTATCATATATTTTAATATACGAGGAGATATTAAAATGAAGTTAATTGTTAACAAAAATGTTTTTCAAAGCAAAAAAAACTTTTTCCAAGAAATTAAAGATAATGCTTCTTATTTAGAAGGCATTGCTTTAGAGGTTGTTTTAACCAAAGATGGCATTCCTATTGTTATAACCCCATATATAGATGAAAGTTTAAACATCCAATTAATCAATTATATTCAAAAAAATAATTTATCAGAGATATCTGGTTATGAATTAATAACCTTAACAGAAGCCCTTGAAACAATAAAAGATATTGCCAAAAAAATTCTCATTAATTTTATACCTGTTTCTACTACACCCTATGCCCAAAATATTGAATTAATAAATGCCATAAATAAGGAACAAGTTAGTAATTTATACAAAGTTTTAAATAAATTTTCTAAATTAAATTTATATGTATCTAGTGTTAATCATAATATTATTTTTCATCTAAAAGAACAAGAATCTAATCATAAAATTGGTGTTATTCTTTCATTATATGAGACCAATTATATCGATGTTGATTTTTATATTTTTACCCCTGAAATGCTTAGCGTACCTATTTTAAATCAACAACTAGAATATGAAAAAGAAGTTATCATCATATCAAGAGGTTGTGAAGATATGATGACCACTTACAAATTTTTTAGAAAATGTCCTAAAACTGATGGAACAAATATCTTTAATAATGTTTCTTTCATTTCTAATTATCCTTTGATTTTATATAAATTATTTAAATAGTATTAGTGCAAAAAAGGTTCAACATGAATAATAACTTTATTTATATTATCTACTTTTTTACTAATTATTTTTTCTAAGTTATCAGCTATTTTATGACTATTCATAGTCGATAATGATCCATCAACATAAATAGTTACAACGACAATATACTGATACCCTACTGGTATAGAATAAAGCGTTCCTATTCTTTTAACCTCATTATCACTTTTAATTACTTCTAATATTTTATTTTTAGATTCATCATCAATAGCACTATCCATTAATACATTATAACTATCTTGGAATAACTTAACTCCTACTATTAAGATCCATAATGATATAATAATACCTACTACCCCATCAAGCCAAAAAATACCTATTCTAGAAAATAAAATAGCTACGGTTGTAAATAAAGTAATAATACTATCATTACGATGATCGATCATATTAGCTTTAATTAACAAATTATTAGATTTTTTATATAATGATTTAGTATATATAAATAAAATAACTTTGACTAAGATAGTGATTAAGCAAACACCTATTAACAACCAAGAAAACAATAATTGCTTGTTTTCAATAATAGATACAACAGCATTAAGTAATAACTTTAAAGATAAAAAAATCATTGAAATACTTATGATCATAGAAAAAATATATTCGGCTTTACCATGTCCAAAATTATGTTCTTTATCATTAGGAACACTAGATATTTTACTTCCTAACCAAGTCATCAAAGACGCAAAAATATCACTGGCACTATTAATAGCGTCAGCAATCATTGATTGACTTTTACTAAATAAACCTAGGCTAATTTTGATGATAAATAAAAAGACATTCCCAATTACTCCTATAATGCCTACTTTATTAGCTGTTTCATATCTATTCATAATATCACATACTTTCTATTTTTTATTACAATATATAATATTATATGTCAAAAAAGTAGAATAGCAAATATTTTTGAACAAAAAAAATCTAATCCAAAGTTATGATAGCTTTGGGATTAGACTTTTATAAATAATCTTTTAAAACTTCTACACTTTCTTCTTGCATTGTTACATATTTAGAAATAATATTATTTACTTCGGCATCAATATTTTTCTTATTTAAAACTTTTCTTCCTTCTATTATGCCCATATTAACTCCCTGTAATAATAATTCTGCTATTTTAGAATCACTTTTATCAGTTAAAGTTTTCATTTCAATACCATACCAAGTCATAGCTTTGGTCATAGCATTCGTTTCATGAGGTTTGTCATCATTATATTTTGGATAAACTTTTTCTATTTCTTGGGCAATATTTTGGTATTGCTCATACTCCTTTTCTAAGACTTGTTTTAATTTATCATCAGTAACTTTATCTAATACAAAATGTAACGCATCCATGCCCATACATGTTCCTTTGTGAATTTCATCTAATGCATTAATATTTTCTTTTTTCATTTTTGCCTCCTATTATAATATGCATATAAAATTATTTTTTTATGCAAAAAAAGCCTAATGACTTTTTATTTTTCAAATTTAACCGTTATATACATCTTATCATCATAAGAACTTTGGATACTTCGCATGATTTTATTAGCCAAAGTACTATCATGTTTATCACTTATGGCAACAACAGTTATTTGGTTACCATCAATTTCTACAAAAGAATCAAGATTAAATTCATTTTTAATTTTAGCTTCTAGATTTTCTTCTTGCCCTGATAAAAAATTTAAATATTTCAATTCTTCTAAAGCTTCATTTTTTTCTTCAGCAGGTAGATCTTTATTCGTTAAAATACCTTGTAAATCAGATTTTTTCATAGCTCGTTCTTCCTCTAATTCCACACGCATAGCAACTAAGATCTCACTTTCTTTAATCACCGCTTCCGTGGAACTATTTTTTATTTCTTCGTTATAAGCACTATTATTAGACAGTAATAAATCACTTGGCATAGTAATATAATAAACACTTAAAACTAAGATCAAACTAAATAATGTTAAAAACCATAAACTTTGCTTATTTATCATAGCGCCTCCTAATAAATAGTATGAATGGAATAAAAAAAAAGAACATATTTTTATGCTCTTGATACATAAGACCCATCTTTGGTTGAAACAACAATAGTTTCACCTTCATCAATAAAAATAGGAACTTTTATTTCCATTCCAGTTTCTAAGGTAGCATCTTTCATAACACTACTAGTTGTATTACCTTTTACTGCTGGTTCAGTTTTAATTACTTGCATTTCTATTTTATCAGGTAAATTTAAACCTAAAATTTCACCCTCATAAGAAATAATGGTTACATTAATATTTTCTTTCAAATATTTTGCATCATCACCAAGTGCTTTTTTATTTAATTCAATTTGACTATAATCTTCCATACTCATAAAATGATAAGTATCACCCATTGAATATAAAAATTGCATATCACGTTTATCAATTCTAGCTGTTTCTACTTTTATAGCTGAGTTAAAAGTATGTTCAATGGTAGCACCTGTTCTTAAATTTTTTAATTTGGTTCTAACAAAAGCAGCACCTTTTCCAGGTTTTACATGTTGAAATTCAATAACTTGAAAAATATTACCTTCTAACTTAATGGTAATTCCTGTTTTAAAATCATTAACATTAATCATAAATAAACTCCCCTCTTTCTAAGAACTACTTTTTCTCTTTATGAGTTGTATGTTTTTGACATCTTGCACAATATTTATTGATTTCTAAACGATCTGTCGTATTTTTTACATTTTTTTCTGTACGATAGTTTTCTTCATTACAAACAGTGCATACAAGCGTTTTTCTTTGTCTATTTCCTACCTTTGCCATACTATCCCTCCTCGTTTTCTACTGGTATTATATCAAATTTTTACAAAAAAGCAAAAGATTTTTAGTAATTTTACTATAATATCAAGAAAAATATACATACTATCTTTATGAACATAATAAAAATAGGTGATTTTGATGATAATTCGTTTAGGATATGTTGCTATAAGTAAAACCTTAGATAATATTACTTCCTCACATTCTCTATCTTTTACTAATTTTCAAAAAAATGGGTGTGATGTTAATAAAATATATGACGTTATCGCCAAAAATTTAAAAGATTTAACTAAAATATTAACCTACAACATAAAAAATAATATTCACTTTTACCGTTTAACTTCGAAACTTATTCCTTTTGATGCATATGATCATATTAATTTTAGTTATATTGATAAGTTTCAAGATCATTTTATAGAGCTTGCTAAATTAATAAAAGATCATAACATGCGAGTAGATATTCATCCTGATCAATTTGCGGTTTTAAATAGCGTCAAACAAGAAGTCGTTTCTAATACTTTTTTAACTTTAAAAAAGCAGTATGAGCTTTTAGATTATTTACAGATACAAAACAAAGTTATTATTTTACATGTTGGTAGTAATGTTTTAGGCAAAGAAAACAGTATTAAACGTTTTATTAATAATTTTAATAAATTACCACTTTATATAAGGGAAAGTATTGCTATTGAAAATGATGATAAAATTTTTAATATTAAAGATGTGTATGAATTAAGTAAACAGTTAAATATTCCTGTGGTACTAGATTATCATCATCATATATGTAATGGAAATAAAGAAATTGATATTAAGGATTATTATAATAAAATATTTGCATCATGGAAAAAAATAAATCCTAAAATACACTTTTCTTCACCAAAAGCTAATAATAAAAAAGATTTTCGTAGTCATAGTGATTATATAGATGTTGATCAATTTATAAGTTTTATTGAGGATATTAAAGATTTGCCATATGATATTGACATAATGTTAGAAGCCAAAGAAAAAGACGAAGCTTTATTTCGTCTAGTCCGATCTTTAAAATATAAAACTAATTATCTTTTTATTGATGAGACAACTTTTATTGTTTAATCATAACCCCTAGTATCAAAAAAATAATTAGATATTCTTCTTGCTATTCTAACATTACCATAACTCATAAAATCACTATTAGTATTAGGATTTATTAAATCAGGCGAAGTAACAGTAAGAGTCATTTTAGGATTGTTAGCGGGAGCATAGCCAGCAAAAGTTTTCGATAAAGTTGCAGTATCAACAATACCATCATTATCCGTATCTAAGAATGACTCGCTCGTTCCTGTTTTTCCAGCTGGATTCCAAGTATACCCCATAACATTAACACCCGTACCATAACTAATAACAGCCTTAAAACCTTCTTGTATCCTAGCTAAATACTCTTTATGTTCTATTTCATTTAATATTTTAGGTTCTACTTTATAATCTAATTCTCCTAATTCGTTACTATCAGAACTATGATAAACTTCTTTTAATAAATGCGGTTGTAATCTAAGGCCATTAGAGGCAAAAGTGTTCATATATTGTGATAATTGCATCGTAGTGTAAGTATCATATTGCCCAATAGCAAAATTTAATAATAAATCCGGACTATCATTATGACCAATATTACCCACACTTTCTACGGGTAAATCAATACCAGTTTTAACACCTAAGCCAAATTGATTAAAAACACTTCTATATTTGGCAAAAGCTGGATTATCATTACTTAATACAAATTTTTTATTATAACTATATTGAAAATTAGCCACCTTCATAGCTATTTTAAATTGATATACATTAGAAGATTGGGCAAGAGCAGTAATATCATCAATATATCCTAAACTAGTCCAAGAACATTTCTTAGGAACAGAATATAATTTAATACATTCATCTTGTTGATATTCCCCAATATGGATAGCGTCATTAATATACCCTACATACATTGAAGCACCTTTGACAATACTTCCTGATGTCATGGGACTAGTTACTATTTCAGGAGTATAATCAACAATTTCATATCGTCCATTTTTATAAACAGCTTGCTTACCACTCATAGCTAATATCTCCCCTGTAAATGGTTCCTGAATAACCGCAAAACTATGATTATAATATTCAGTATTACCTTCACTTTTAATTAATAAAACTTCTTCACTTAATATTTTTTCCACCTCTTTTTGCAAATTAATATCAATAGTTAAAACGATATCATTACCACGTTTACCTTCATCTAATAAAATAAGTTCATTATTACTCCCCATTTTATAAGTTGCTTTTTTACCCCTTAAAATACTTTCATATTGCTTTTCTAAATAACTAACACCCACTACCTCATCTAACGAATAACCATTACGCAAATAAAAATCTTTATCTTCCCTAGTTATATTAGATATATTACCTAAAATAGTCCTAAATGTATCACCATACAAATAGACTCTTTCCCAATTATATTTAACATCAAAACCACCTAATTGATCACTATGTTCGGCTATATAAGCATACTCAGTATCTAATATATTTTCATCTTTAATTATTTTCTCTTCATATGAGTACCCTTTATTCATTAAAAAATAAATATAAGCGGCATCTTTATCATGTTCATCATAAATAGCTAAATCTTCATTAGTAATTCGATCTAATTGTAAATAATATATATCATTATATGATAACTTTCTATTTTGGTATTTTTGCCACTCTAATGGTGTAATTTTATCTTTGGCTTCTTGTTCGTGATTAGCAATCCAAAATTCTTTTAAATTAGTTAAGGATAATAATGAATTATCTATCTTTATATGTTCTAAAATAGAATATGCTAACGTGATTTCTTCTTGGGCTGTTACTTTATCTTTTTTCTTATAATAAATAACAGGAATAGCTTTATTATCAACTAACAAATTATAATTACGATCATAAATACGGCCACGACAAGCACTACTACCATAGACAATTTTTTCGGTTAATTGTTCTAATGATTGTCTATATTTTTCACCGTCGACAACCATTATTTTAAATAATGAATAAAATAGTATGGCAAAAATAACTAAAATAAATAATTCTAAGAAATGGAATCTATTTTCAATTCTTTTACTAAAAGATATTTTTTTATTTTTCATGTGATCACCATTATTAGTTTGGATCATATTTATTATTTTTAAGCATATATTTTAGATAGGAGGATAAAATGTACGAATATTTAATAAAAGAATATGTTAACAAATTAAGTGAAGAAGATATAAAAAAATATGCTAAAAATTATATGATTGATATTAATGATGAAGAGGCCAAAATTTTGTATTTATATGCCAAAAATTATTGGCAAGAATTTTATGCGGGAGAACCCCAAGAATTAATTGATGAATTAAAAGAAAAACTACGTCCTGATGTTTTTGAGAAACTATATACTATTTATAAAGATGCAAAAAGTAAGATTAAGCACTAATCTTACTTTTTAAATGAGGATCAAATACTTTATTTCTAATCATAGCAATTTCTAATTTATATGGTGGTTTATCATCGACATAAGGAGTTTCTAATATTTTAGGAATATTTTCTAAGCGTGGATTATAGATTATTTTTAATAAATTATCAAAACCTAATGTTCCAAAGCCTATGTTTTCATGACGATCTTTATGAGAAGAAATTGGATTTTTACTATCATTAATATGGATACATTTAACATATGATAAGCCAATCGTTTGATCAATTTCATCTAGAATTTGATCAAAAGCACTAATGTCATAACCACTATCATTTAAATGACAAGTATCTAAACATATACCTATATTATTTTTAGAATTAACACCATCAATAATTTTTTTTATTTCATTAAATTTACTTCCTATTTCTGAACCTTTACCAGCCATTGTCTCCAATAATATGACAACGTTAGTATCTTTTAAAATTATATTTAAGGCGTTGATAATATTATTTATACCTTCATCAATTCCTAAACCAACATGACTTCCAGGATGTAATACCATATACTTAATTCCTAATTCTTCACATCTTTTTACTTCTTCTTTTAAAAATTTTATGGAAAAATCATATTTACTATCTTCTTTATTATTGGCTAAATTAATAATATAAGGAGCATGAACTATCACTTTAGAATAATCTATATTTTTATTTTTCATAATTGCAATAGCTTGTTTAGTTATATTGGGATCTATTTTAGAACGCATTGTATTTTGCGGAGCACCAGTATAAAACATAAAAGTATTAGCATCATAACTTAATGCTTCTTCTAGACTTCCTAATAATTGATCTTTATTATTAAAAGAAACATGTGAACCAATTGTCAACATTTACATCACCCATAAATATTTTATCAAAAAAAAAGATCTTTATAAAGATCTTTTAACTTCCAAATACTTTTGATACAAAGGTACTACATGTAAGTATTTTAGGTGTACCAGTTTCACTAGTAGTTACACTATATTTATAGCTTCCAGCATCACCTGTACGAGTAATTGAAGGTATAGTTTCAGCATCATCAATTGCTTCTACAACAATGCTTTCAGTTTCTGCTAATTTAGCACCAAAACCACTATTATCAATTGCTGTTACTTTGTAAGTGAATCCATTGCTATTTCTAGTAACTACTACATATGACTTTTCTGCAAGATATTCTGAAAAAGTAGATTTAATATTACTTCCTCTTTCAAGATCGATACAAGCAAATGGTACAACTAAATATTCACCTGATCCAAATTGATATTCATCACTATAAGAATTTACTTCAATACTTACAGCATCAACTAATTTTGATAAATTTGATTTGTATGTTTTAATTCTTGATTGTTGAATATACCTACTTACAGATGGAACTGCAATCAATAATAGCACTCCTAAAATAATAATTACTGCTAAAAGCTCAATCAATGTAAATCCCTTTTTATTAAGTCTCTTCATCTTATCCTCCTTAATATAATTAAATATTATCATAATCTAACTCTATAGTCAATTAATTTTAATATCAAAATTACTCTAACTCATTAAAAATTTTTTCTATATCTGATACCCCAATAGTACTAATAATTTTACTTTCATAAGCCATTCGATCATCAATAATTCGACCTAAACTAACATTGACATCTTTACTTTGTTTAACTAATTCGTAACGATTATTACCGTTTAATGCCTCCTCATTAATTAAATTAATTCCTCGTCTTTTATTTACTGAATCACTATCCGTTTTACTACATTCTAAATCACTACAAGCTATTAGGTGAACATAATATTTATATTCTGTAATGCCATTTTCCGTACTATTAACAATCGCTACAAATGATCTTTCTGGACTGTATTTAGTATCATAAGGTGTTTCGGAAATATCAGCTGTATTTAAAAATTGCAAAGTAAGTATTATCGCCTTACCTTCACTAGGATACTCAATATCCGTATTTTTTCTTAATGTATATTCTGCTTGGTTGATCATTTTTTTTGCGTCTTCTACAATCGTATTTCGTCTATTTCTATCGATCATACCAACTACATTGGGTATTGCAATCATCATAATGATCCCCAAAATAATTATTACTGCTAACAATTCTATTAAAGTAAAACCACGTTTATTCATATCATCGCTCCTATAATAATTATTATATACATTTTTTTTATTTTCTTCAATAGAACAAGAATAATAATTTAAATCAAAAAAAAAAGAGGTAGCCTCTTTACTTTTGTAACATATTTAATAAGTTTATTTTAAACATATCTTTTTCTGGATTTGATTTAGAAACCATAACCCCTTTATAAGTACCAAGCTCTGCTCTATGTCCTTCATCTAAAATACCTTCTGGTGTAATATTAGTAAGTAAAATAATATGTTTATCTTCATAAACGGTATAATGCAATCTAATTTCACCATGCACCTTAGCAAATAACTCATCAGTTGGTAATTTTAATTCATATGATTTAGAATTTTCTCTTTTGTTAACTGATACTAATTCACCTAAAAATTCACCATTTCTTAATTCCGGATAATATTCAAAGGTTAATTTTTTATAAGCTAACATATTGTACTTTCTTACTGTACGTTCTTTCTTTCTAAAATCATTTTCATTTTGATACTCAAAAATATATGACTGTTTCATATTAATTCAACCCCCCTCTTGGTCCCCATCTTCCCAAGATGACTGTATTATAGCATATTTGTCTTATTTTGTCAAATAATTCTCAATTTTACATGTTTTTTCAAACAATTTTTATTAAATACACTATAATTATCTTGGTGATAATATGAAAATAAAAAGTGATAATATTACTAATAATAAAGGTATTTTACCTAAAATAATAAATGCTTTGGTTGTTATATTATTATTATTTAGTATTTTTAGTATAATTATAACTATTATTAATATGGATCTTGTTTCTAATAATCAAAAAGGTCTTTTAGTATATAACTTTGATCTTAAAGAAGAAAAAGATTATACCATTGAGACTTCGCATTATTTAATCTATAAAATTGTAAAAATAGAAAATAATTCTAAATCAAAGGTATATTTTCGTTTTTGGTTTATGAGTGATATAGATTATTAATTATCTTGCTTCGACAATTAATTTTATGGCAGTACGTTCTTCACCATCAATTACAATATCGGTAAAAGCTGGTATACAAACAAGATTTTTACCTGATGGAGCTACAAAACCTCTGGCAATAGCAATTGCTTTAATGGCTTGATTTAATGCTCCGGCACCAATTGCTTGTATTTCTACTGATCCTTTTTCACGAAAGACATTAGCTAATGCTCCTGCTACTGAATTAGGATTTGATTTAGTTGAAACTTTCAATGTTTCCATAATAATTGATTCCTCTCTTTCTCTTTATTACAAAATATGCACAAACTATTTATATTAGAAGTTAAAAAAAAAGAAATTTATTTATTTCTTTCGTTTTCTCTTTTTAAATCACCAATTACTTGTTCTAATTTTTGATTAGCTTCTTCTAATGACATATCTCCTACTTCAAAAGGTTCACCAAATCGAGCTATTAAGTTTTTACTATGAAATTTATATTCACCAGAAATAGCAAATGGTACTAATTTAGCATTTGTCTTTTGAGCCATAGATACAGCGCCAAATTTAAAAGGTAATAAAAATTGAGCTGTTCTATTTCTAGTACCCTCTGGAAAAATACCAATAGCACCTCCTTGTTTTAAATGTTCGATAGCCTTTTCCTTAGCATTAGTATCTTTAATACTTCTATTAACAGGAATGCAACCTACCCATTTAAAAAACCAAGCAAAAGGTCCATCAAAATACTCTTTTTTAGCCATATATCTTAAATACCTTTTAGTAGCTATAATTGATAGGCATTGGTCATATAAATGCTTATGATTAGCACAAACTATAATAGGTCCTTCCTTAGGTATTTTCTCTTTGCCAATAATCGTAGGATGATAATAAAATTTAAATATTGGTGCTAAAAGCAACTTAGAAAAACGATACCCAAAAGGTATTTTTTCTTTACTCATGTTTATCACCTTTATTTTCGTTTTCCAATTCGCGATAATTTACTTTACCAAGTAACGTTTTAGGTAAAGCCTCGCGATATTCATATTCATATGGAATAGAATATTTAGCTAAATTCTTTTTACAGTGTTCTTCAATACTTTTTTTAACACTTCTTTTAGCGCGATATTCTTCTTTTAAAACAATATAAGCTTTGGCAACTTGGACTTTGTAAGGATGAGGAATGCCTACTACACTGCAATTCAATACAGCTTCATGTTCTTCGATAACTTTTTCAATATGTTGTGGATAAACATTATATCCCGATGATATAATCATCCTTTTCAAACGTTGTTTAAAATATATAATTCCATCTTCATCTATACAACCAATATCCCCCGTATGTAACCAAATTTTTTTGTCTTTATGACGTTGTAATACTTCATTTGTTTCCTTAGAATTATTTAAATATCCCATCATTACCGTTGGACCGCTGACACATATTTCACCATCTTCTCCTAGTGGTACTTCATCTTGGGTACCAGGATATACAATTTTAAACAAATTGCCAGGGAAAGGGATACCTATACTTCCTTCGCGATAACCATTTCCATAAGTTACACTAGTAGCAGCAAGACTTTCAGTCATTCCATAACCTTGCATTATTTTAACAGAGGCGTTATGTTCTTTTAAAAAACTATTAATCTTAGAAAACTTAGCAAGCGATAATGAATCTCCCCCCGAAATAATATATTTTATATAAGACAAATCAACATATTTCATTCCATCATTATTAATCATGGCGTCATATAAAGTAGGTACTCCTGTTATAACATTAGGACGATATTTAACCAATAATTCATCAAATTTTTTAGCATTAAATTGTGGTACTAATATCAATTTAACTCCAAAGCATAAAGGAACATGCATTGAAACACCTAATCCAAAGCCATGAAAATTAGGTAAAATAACCAAAATAGAATCCTTCGTAGTTAAATTTTGAAAAACAACTTTTGATTGTTCTACAAGGGCATTAAAATTATAATCAGATAACAAAATACCCTTAGGATTACCAGTCGTTCCCCCACTATGCAATATGACTGATGGTTCTCCTAAATGTGTTTTTGTAACCAAAGGCTCACGATATAAATAGCTTTTTAATAAAAAATCATTCCAATAAATATATTGATCATCACGTTTTGGCTTTTTAATTTTAAATCCTTGTGTTAAATAATAACCAATACCAAGTAAGAAAGGCATGGAATTACGAGCTGAAACAACAATTGTCTTCTTAACGTTAGTCTTGTTAATAACATTACATACTTTTTCATAGCATATATCGATCATTACTAAGGCAACACTACCGGTTTCATTCAAATACGCTTTAATTTCTTCTTCACTTGATAAAGGATGAATCATATTAGCTATAGCCCCTATTTTGTTAACAGCATAAAAAGCTATCAATGCTTCTGGGGTATTAGGCATACAAATAGTTATAATATCTCCTTCTTTTATTCCTATTTGTAAAAAAGATTTAGCACATTTATCAATTAATTGTAAAAATTGCTTATAAGTAATATTTTTCCCTAAATATTCTAAGGCTACATTATGAGGTAAACTAATAGCGGTTTCTTCCATTAATTGATAAATAGATTTATTTGGTGAAGTTATTTTCATCTGTTGTTTAGTATAATACTTTTCCCAAAGGGAACTGGTTTTCTTTTTTAATTTAAGCATATGTTACTACCTACCTTTATTTTAATTATATTATAACATAATATTTTCTTACATAAACAAATAAAAATAATATTTAAAAAAAGAACCGAAGTTCTTTTATTTTAATTTCTCACGATTATTAATCTTATAACCATCTATCATATTAATTTTTTTTATGTGATTAGCCTCAACATTATCGAAAATTTTATTACATCTATCAATCCAATCATTAAATTGTCTCAATTTTTTTATGTCATCTTGAACTTGTTTTGTCAAATTATTATATAATTGCTTGTCCTGAAAATCAGCTGGCATAACAGCACCTGATAAACCATTATAAGCGCGCTGTAAAAGATCAATAGCACTATTAACGTTAGGTTTAATTTGATTAATTAAAAAGTTAGAATCATAATTTATTTTTACCATAACAAAACCACCTTTATTCATACCTAGTTAAATTAACTGCTTTTTCTAATTCACTAGCATAATTAACTAACTCTTCACCAAGTGCATTTAAGCATTTACCATATTGATCATATGCATGTTTTTCTTTTGCAACTTTTAAGGAATAATTTAAAGACGCCTGTCCTATCCATTCCTTAGTCCTAGTTGGTACTCCATTAATTCTATTAAATAAATTATTAATATTACTCTTATAAGAATCAGCTGCCACCATCATATCTTTCCCACAATCACGTACTTTTTTAGTATCAACATTTATTATCATAATATATCCCCCTGTGCTATTTCTAGTTGATCATTAATTTGTTTTAATTTCGTATCAATAAGTGGTAATATAACTTTATAAAAACGTTCATAAACTATACGTAAATCATTTTCAATATCTAAAAGGTTACCATTATCAGCACTAACACCATCTATACTATATCCAGCATTAACTCTTTTAGAAACATTACTTAATTTATCAAAAGCCGCGCGTATAAGATTATCACTAATTTCAACTTGATCTTTTAAATTATAATATTCATTTTTTCTTTTGGACAACAAATCAACATTAATCACCAAATCACCTCTATTACTATCATAACATAAAATACCTTTTTACATAAGGATTAAAATAGAACCATTTCTAATATCTGTTTTTCTTAACAATTCATCAACATTATATTTATTCCCAGATACACTACTATATAAAGATACAGTTGTATCTCCTACATACATACCATTAGTAAAATCCTCAATAGCTCTACACAACAAATTTATTATATTGCCTATTTTTTTATTAACTGGTAAATAGACATCATATTTTTGTTCAATAGTAGGTATTAATATCTCAACTAAAACTTTATTTTTCATTATTTTTACCATCCATTCCATCAATAACATATTTAATAATCATATGATTACCCTTAAATATAGGATAAGCAATAAATGGGAAAGCAACCTTTTTATCTTCAAAAGACAAAGTAGCAATACTAATTGCCATTTGATCACCTGCTCCATCACCTAGCCAAATTCCATAACTATTATCTACATTATTACGATACCATTCATCAACTTGAATCTTCTTTAATGAAGCATTATCATCTGCAAAAATAAAGATCGAATTTTCATATTTATTAACATCTGTAAAGATTTTTTCGTATACCTCTTTATAATCTTGGGATAATTTGTCTTTTAAAACACTAACACCTATCATTATATATACTGTTTTATAATCAGCTTTCTTTTCGGTTTGTAATATATTAAATATTTGTCCTATAACATTATCAAAATTACCAGTAAAAACACCTACACCATCATAGTTAGCCTTATAAATATTTAAAGCATCTATAACATTAACAGAAACATTTTCATTTAATATTAATTCTTTAACTAATGCATATATAAAATAAATATGACTACTAATATAATTAGATATAATTAAATTAATTTTATTAATTGTAAAATCATATACATAAACTTCCAAAGTATTACGTTCAATACCAATTGGAATAGTTGTTAAATCTTTCATTTCATATAAAACATCTTCCACACTACACATTTGTGGTAAAACTGGGATTTTTGGTGCTTTATATTCATAACGTTCAGTTAAAGCCTTACCTAGATTTCTTATAGTATTACTTATATTTTCAGGTTGTTCTATAAAAGCACTTTGAAATTCTAAAACTTCATCATCAACAATGGCTACACCTCGTCCAAACTTATTAGCAGGTATTAATCCTCTTGGAGCATCAATCAAATTACGATAATCTCCATCATCGGGCATTCGTAACACAATTTTATTATTAAAGTTTTGTGCAATCCTACTTCTAACAGCATTAGATGTTGACGTTGAAATAATAAATACTATTCCATATTTAGAACCATCTCTAAATAAAGTATCAAAAACATTACTAATATTAGAATAAGTCTCTAAAAAATTATCATAATTATTTAAAACCACTAACATTAAAGGCTCTTTTTCATCAACATTTTTATTATATTCTACATAACTACCAGAATAATCTATAAATTTCTTTTTACGACGTTCAAATTCTCTATTTAGTAATTTGACTAAACTTGCTAATTTATCACTATCACCAGATACTAAAGTATCACCAACATGAGGTACAGTATTATAAACAGTTAATGCCTCTGATCCAAAATCAGCAATGTATATAGTTATTTCTTCTGGCTGATGATTTAACACTAAAGAGTATAAAAGCGTCATTACAAGATTTTCTTTGCCACTACCAGGCATACCATATATTAAAGTATTATTATCGTTAATATCAATAACAAAAGAATTTTGATATTGTCTTCTAGGAGCATCGTACTCACCTAAAAGGACTTTAAAATCATAGTTATTGACATGAAATTGATATTTTTCACTCAATAAATCATATTTAATAAACTCAGGTAATGGATCTAACCACATTTTTTGACAATTCAAATTTTCTTTAATAGATAAATTATATAAATATTTGACTATATTAGTTAATTGATCACCTTGTCCATCGGAATCTTCGTCTTTTTTTATCAAATCATTAATAGTCTTTACAACGGCACCGTAATTATTGACAAAATTTATAGAATCATCTTGCTTTTTAATAATTCTTTCGGTAGGAATATATTTAGCACCACTCCAACCAGATTGACCAATATCAAAATATTCATCATAACCAACTTGTAAGTAAAAGCGTCCAGCTTCTTTAATACTAGCTGCTTCAGGACGTTTTAGCATTTCCATACTATCTTGTCTACTTTGAACTTTTAAACATATTTTAAACTTAGAGTTAGACCATATTTGATCATTAACTACCCCACTAGGTTTTTGCGTTGCTAAAATCAAATGTACCCCAAGTGAACGACCAATACGCGATGTTGAAATTAATTGATTCATAAAATCTGGTTGTTGCGTTTTAAGTTCAGCAAATTCATCAGAAATAATAAACAAATGTGAAATAGGATCTTTGATTAATCCTTCACGATATAATCTTTGGTATTTATAAATATCCATAGTACTTTCGCCTAATTGATCACGTACTTCATTGAATTTTGTTTGACGACGTTTTAATTCGCTTTCTAATGAAACTAATGCTCTGTTCATTTCACTAGTATCTAAGTTAGTTATAGTTCCCGCTAAATGTGGTATATGTACACCTGTTTCTCTATTTTCAAAAGCTCCGGCTAATCCACCACCTTTATAATCAATCAACACAAATTGTACTTCATAAGGATGATAATTAAGAGCCATTGACAATATATAAGTTATGATAAATTCTGATTTACCACTACCAGTTGAACCAGCAATAAGGCCATGAGGTCCATCATACTTTTCATGTAAATCAAGTTTAAATAAATCGCCATTCGCATGAACACCAACTGGTGCTTGTAAACTAGTAGTAGGATTATTGGTTCCCCATCTGTTTAAAATATTTAATTGTTCTATTTTACCAACATTATACATTTCCAAAAAAGATAACGTTTGTGGTAATTGTTGAGCAACGCTTTGACTTTGAATTGGAATATTAGAAAGCTTTACCGCAATTTGTTTCATATTAATTGTTGGATCATAATCAGCTTTAAACTTAATTAATGAAGATGACTTCAACTCTTTATTAAATATTCCACATTCTTTTTCATTAATAACAACAAATGTTTCACATTCCTGAGGTAAATTACGCATTGAGTCATCAAAGATAACCAAAGAAAAACCTAAATTTGTTTTTTCTTTAAAAAATTCTGTTATAAAATTTGAATTTTTAATTTGATCGTAATCATCTGTTAAAATTAAATAATAATTATTGTATTTAGTATATGGCAAATCTTTATTAACCGTTCTTACTTCTTGGACCTTATTATCTTCACTATTTTTAGCTTTAAGACTTTCTTGTCTTTGTAAAAACTCTTTTTCCAAATAAGATGTAACAGCTTTAGCATCTTCGGTATTAGTTGAAAAAAATCTAATTGAACGATCACTACTCCATGTATGAGGCATTTTTTTTAAATATTCCCAACGATCATTATTGTCTTCATTAGTAAAAAGAACGATCTTTAAATCCAAAGCACTATGATAGGTTGCTGCTTGTAATAGTAGTCCATCAATAAAATAATCTTTAAAACTGCATTCAAATAAAAAGGACAAAATATTATTTTTAGTTAAAGATAAAGTAACAGGAACATTATTAATAACTTTATATTTATTAGGTAAATCATAAACCATATTTAATAAATTATCACTATCAAGAGAGAAATGTTCTTGTGGAGCTTTTATTTCAATAGATGATGGATAAGTACCAATACCCATTCGTAGACTTAAAAAATCATCATCTTTTATTTCTCTACTCCATACACTACGATTATTACTTAATATCATATTGCAACATTCTTCTAGTGAGTTATTGTTTTCAATTAAAATTTGGGCTTGTTCTTTTATTTTCTTTTGAATATAATCTTCTTTATATTTTACGTAAGCCTTAAATTTATCTTGACGCAATTGCTCTCTTTTAAGCTTCTGCTTTTTTTGATATTTAGATGTTATTCTAGGTAAAACCAATGATCCAAATAACATGATCACTGATAATATTAAAGTTGGTATCCCTGTTGTCATTTTAGTGTTACCGCTATATATACCATATCCAGTTTGATAAATCATAAAAAATGATGATGCAGCCATGGTAATACCCGTACCAATTGACAAAATAAAAGGCAATTCTTCATTAGTATTTTGATTAGCTGGTGGTGAATCAATTTCTACTATTTCTTTTTCAAATACTGTTTTTAATCTAGGTGTATGACTAAAATATTCGTTACTTTCATATAAATCAATACTACTTTCCTCATCACTTACCGGAGTATATTTAGTATTATCCATAATTTGTAAGTCAGAGTAAGGTAAAAGATTATTGCTTTTTAACAAATTATTAGGATTATTTACTACAATAAATTGTCCCATCCATATTATTTTTAAACCAGCAATAAAAATAATATCTCCCATACCTAATCTTTCTTTTTTAGTAAGTCTATTGTGATTTAAAAAAGAATAATAATTCATGTCATTAATAGGAGTTACATAATAATCATTGTTTTCCAAAGTAATATTTAAATGATTAGGGGCTACTAAATTAGTTTGATAAATTAAGTTGGACATATTATTACTTCCAACAGTCAATAAATTAACATTCTTTACATCTAATTTTAAGACATTTTTATCATTAGATGGCAAGCAAAACAAATAATGTTGTTCACCTTGATTACCGACCATCAACATAATACAACTATAGTCTTGTAAAGTAATTTCTGGTACTATTTGATTGTTGATTACTATATTAACATTACCATTACTTTTTAACTGCCACTTATTATCTTTTTCTTCTACACTTAAAGTATTATCGGTATGGGTCTTTATATCTTTAAAAAAGAACAAAAAAGAACCATCTACTTTTAAAGGTAAATCAAATATATGTACTTTGTTTACATCTGTTAAATATAATCTCATAACACACCTACTCTATTATAAATATAGTATAACATATTTATCATAAAAAAAAATATTTTCTTATAATATTACAAAAAAGTTCTAGAAATGTCTAGAACTTCCTCCTCCGCCTGATGAACCTCCTCCGCCGTGGAAAGATCCACCACCAGATAGGCCACCACTACTGTGCGAAGAAAAACCACCACCAAAGCTTGGATAAATATACATACCTCTATTTTTTCCTCTTCTTGTAAATATAAATATTAAAATTATAAAAATGATTAAACTAATAACAAAAGCAGATATATCTATACTATCTGTTTTTTCTTCTTCTTTTTCGATAGTTGGTGCATCTATTCCGTAATATTTTGCTACTTCTTGATAAAAGGCTTTATAACCATTTAAAATTCCACTATCATAGTCATTATCTTTTAGAAAAGGAATCATATATTCATCTTGAATTCGTCCTGTTTTACCATCTGGTAAAATGCCTTCTAAGCCATAACCTACTTCTATTCTTACGCTTCGCTCTTCCAATGCTAAAAGGATTAATAAGCCATTATCACTTTCTTCATCGCCTATTTGAAAATGTCTAAATAAACTAGTAGCATATTCTTCTAGTGAATCACCATCTAGATTAGGTACAGTAACAACAACTATTTGACTTCCTGTTTTACTATCTAATTCACGACTATAATTAAAAATATAATCTTCTGTTTCACTACTTAAAATATTAGCATAATCATTGACATAAAACCTATCGGTTGGACTTACAATTGCTAATACTTGTTTAGGTATCAACAATATTACAAATATTAATATAAACAAATATTTTTTCATATTAGAATTCTACTTTTGGAACTTCTGTTTTACTAGCTTCTACTTCAAAATATTCTTTTTCATCAAAATTAAACATACTAGCTAAAATATTAGTTGGAAATTTTTTCCTTTTAGTATTATATGCATTTACAGCATCATTATAATCACGACGTGCCGTCGAAATTCTATTTTCTGTTCCTGCCAATTCATCACTAAGTTGAATAAAATTTTCATTAGCTTTTAAATCTGGATAGTTTTCAACAACTACCATTAAAGCATTAAGAGCCGTAGTTAATTCATTATTAGCAGCAGCTTTTTCGTCAATTGTAGAAGCATTTAACAATTTAGTTCTTGCTTCTGTAATACTATCGATTACTTCGGTCTCATGACTAGCATACCCTTTAACAGTACTAACCAAATTAGGTATTAAATCAGCTCTTCTTTCTAACATAACAGAAACATTGGAAAATTCTTTATCAACACTTTCTTCTAAGGTTACTAAACCATTATAACTACTACCTATTAACATAGCTATTACTACAATTACTGCAATAACAGCAACTATAATTCCTGTTTTTTTTGACATATTATCTCACCTTTCAATTTTTATTATTTATTTTTTAGGATCAACTAGTATTTTAATAGCATCATCAACACCACTAGTTAATCTTTCATACGAATGTTGTACTTCTTCAAAACCTACGATATCATCAACAAATTTTAAGACATCTATTTGCTTATTTGCCATTAAATCAACACAAGTCGTAAATTCTTCTTTGGTATAGGCAATAGCACCTTTTACTGTTAATTCACGCATAACGGCTAAAACCGTTGGAATAGTTACAGGTTCCGTAGCAACACCAACTAGTACTACTGTACCTCCTGGTTTTACAACTGTTAAAGCGGTACTTACTGCTATCGAATTACCGCAACATTCAATAACATAGTCAAATCCGCCATCTGTTTTATTAATTAAATTAGCAACGGTATCTTCTTTTTTGGCATCATACCATTCGTCAGCAACACCTAATTTAACGGCTTTTTCGCCACGTTTTTCATTAGTTTCCGATACAGCAACATAACTTGCTCCTTCCATTTTAGCAAACATAGCCGAAACAAGACCAATTATACCTCCACCAATTACTAAAACACGATCACCTACTTTGATATTAGCTAAATGAATAGCATGTAATCCAACTGCGGTTGGTTCTACCATACTAACTTCTTCATCTGTAATATTATCAGGAACTTTTACTACCATATCACTTCTTAATTTAATTTTTTCCGTTAATGCTCCTGGATTAGTTAATGATAATCCGGTAGCATAAGTCCATGTTTCACTACAATATTGTGGATTTCCTTTTAAACATGCAGGACAATGACC
>CANRAE010000020.1 GCA_947628525.1 uncultured Bacilli bacterium | reverse complement strand
CTCCTAATATTTTATTCTACATTATATATTATACCCCCCCCCTACGGTTTTGGCAACAAAAAAAAAATGCACTTTTTACATGCATTTAATAAACTTTTATAAACTTAAATTATGATATACATCTTGAACATCATCGATATCTTCTAAAGCTTCAACTAAATTTAAAACTTTTTCTTTAGCTTCATCATCTAATTCAATCAAGTTAGATGCAACAAAAGTAATTTCACTAGTAATAAATTCTTTAATACCTTCTTTTTCAAGTGCTTCTTTAACATCAATAAAATGTTCAGTATCAGTATATATTTCATAACTATCATCATTAGTAATAAAGTCAAGAGCCCCATTATCTAATGCTACCATCATAGCTACATCTTCATCAATTGATTTATCAGTAACAATAACTCCTTTTCTTTCAAAAAGATAAGAAACAGAACCATCAGTACCTAAATTACCGCCTTTTTTAGTAAAAGCACTTCTTACATGAGAAGCAGTACGATTTCTATTATCAGTTAAGCAATCAACCATAATAGCAACCCCATTAGGACCATATCCTTCATACCTTATAGATTCATAATCTTCGCCACCAGCAGCCCCCGTTGCTTTATCAATAGCTTTTTGAATATTATCCTTAGGCATATTATTACTTCTTGCTTTTTCTAAAACAGCACGCAAACTAGGATTATGTAGAGGATCACCATCAGTACCTCTTGCTGCCACATAAATTTCTTTGGCAATTTTTTGAAATACTTTACCCCTTTGTTGATCTAATTCACCTTTTTTCCTATGAATTGTTGCCCATTTTGAATGTCCACTCATAATTAATCCTCCTAACTTAAAAATTCTATAATGATTGGGGACAAAATTAACAATAATATTAATGGAACAAAAAATATTACTGATATAACAGATACCTTTAATGGTATCTTACTTATTAACGCTTTTGCCTCCAATATTTGTTTATCACGTATATAATCAATTTGATTATACAAAGTTTCAATAATACTATTACCAAAAATATTAGATTGGGAAATATTTAAAATAATATTATTAATAGTATCTGATGGAATCCTAAGTTTTAAATTTTCTAATACTTCATTTAAACTTTTACCATATTTCATTTCTTTTAATGATTCCCTAAATTCAAAAGCAAGTTCTGAATCAATACTATATGAAGTAATTTCTAAGGCTGTTTTTAAATTTCTTCCTGTTTCTAATGATAACGTTAATACCTCAAAAAAATACATAGCATCATTATCTAAAACTTCAATTCGCTTATTAATTTTACTCTCTATTACTATTTTTGGTAATATATTAAAATATATAAATACCACTATTGGGGCAATAATATATCCCAGATCAAATATATATAATAGCACTAAAAAGAGAATAACGGAAGTCAAAAGTCGCATATTTAAAAATTTTATGGCATTATAACTATTTTTTAAACCTAATAAATTGATCCTTTTTTGATATTTATCAATAGTCTCTTTGGAATAGATCTTATATTCTAAGGAAGAAGTAAAGCGATTATTTTTTTTCATTACATCATCACCTTAACTTTCACTATTCTTCTAATTATAATTATATATAATATATATGCTAATACAATTATAATTAAAATGAAAATACCAATTCCTGTATTAAATAATGGTAAAAAGTAAGTAGGATTTAAAGCGAATATACCTACAACTAATAAAGCAGGAATAACTACTAATACTTTGAAAATAGCTTGACTAGATGCCGATAAAGCCCCTAATTCATCTTTTAATTTCTTCCTAGTAAAAGCATTTCTTTCAACGGATGCAAAAACTTGAACGATATTTCCACCCGTTTTATTTAATACATTTAAAGAAGTAGTAATATATCTTGCTTCTTTCGTATCAACACGTTTTGTAAATCTTTCAAAAACGACATCCATATTTAATCCATAACTTAAATCAATATACATTTTTTTAAACTCATCACTAATAGGTCCTTCTAATTCATGAGATACCATATATATAGCTTGCATTATACTTAATCCTGATTTAAAAGAATTATTCATAATAATAATTGCTTTAAGCATATCTTTATCTAATTGAATCTTACGATACTTTTCTTTGGAAAATAATAACAAGTCCTGAACAAAGAAACCTAATAGAAATGCTAAAAGTCCTTGATATAAAGAAAAATTATGAAATTGGATTATATCTGATAAAATAATGATAAAAACGGCTAATAATCCTAAGAATATTTTATTAGATATATAGTTCATTGGATCTTCACGAATGATTCTAGTATTATCACAATATTTTTGATATTTTTCACTATAACTATCAAAAATTTTTATTTTGTATAGAAACTTACTTAATTTATTACGTTTCATAATATAATATTTTTTAAATTTATCAAAAAGAGAATATTCTGTTCTATTAAGAATATTAACAGAATATTTATTAAATCTTTTTTCTAATCTTAAACTTTTATCAAACCTTAGAATTAATATTATTATGCCAAACAATATAATAACCATAATCATTTGCATAATAAATAAATTAATATACTGTATATTTGACATAATACCTCCTTTTATTTTTCTTTTTTCTTTTTCATTAATGGTTCAAAAATATCATCAACGGAATGAACACCACGTTTTACGATTTTGTTATACACTTCTGGTACATACTTATATAAAATAAATTCACCATTTACTTCACCATTATCTGTAAGGCCTTTCTGATTAAAGGCAAAAATATCTTTTAAGATTATATCTTCACCATCGAACCCTACTATTTCTGAAATATTGATTACTTTTCTTTTGCCATCACTAAGTCTTTCAATATCAATAACAATATCTAATGCTTTGGCTATATATTCACGAACTGCTCTTAATGGAATATCAATACCTCCCATAAGAATCATTGTTTCCAATCTATTTAAGGCATCACTAGCAGAATTAGCATGTAATGTCGTAAGTGATCCATCATGTCCTGTGTTCATTGCTTGTAACATATCAAAAGCTTCTTCGCCACGAACTTCACCAACAATAATACGATCAGGACGCATACGTAAAGAGTTTCTTACTAAATCACGAATAGTTACTTCACCTTCACGTTCATAATTAACATTTCTTGTTTCCAAAGAAATAACATGACTCTGTTTTAACTTTAATTCGACAGCATCTTCAATCGTTATAATACGTTCATGAGGATTAATAAAATTAGATAAAACATTAAGAAGTGTTGTTTTACCACTACCAGTACCACCACAAACAATAATATTTAATTTAGCTTCGACACAAGCATCCATAAAACGAGCCATATAAGGTGTAAGTGTACCATTACCAATTAGGGCATCAATATTACTAATACTTTCTTTAAATTTACGAATAGTCATAACAGGACCAGATACAGATAAAGGTGGAATAATAGCATTAATTCGCGATCCATCTTTTAAATGAGAATCTACCATCGGATTAGTAGAATCAATCGTACGCCCTAATGGTTGGACAATACGTTGAATTGTCCTTATAATATGTTCATCATTAATAAAAGATACTGAATCATCACGAATTAATTGACCATCAACTTCAATATATATTTCATCAGGCCCATTAACCATGATCTCCGTAATATTTTTATCCTCTAATAACTCCGTAATAGGACCATAACCATTAATTTCATTTTCAATTAAATTAAAAATATGATTACGTTCAACACTAGATAAATCATATCCCTCTGTTATATGATCTATTTCTTCGTTAATATATTGCGTTAATAATTTTTCATCAGGTATTTGATTATCAATTAATTCTTGAATAATACGATTACGAAACTTATCTAGTAAATCTTTATCTTTGAAAATATCATAATCATTAGTAATAATAGATGAATTATTACTATTATTATTTTCTTTGTCTATTTCAAACTCTTCTAACCAACTATTCTTTTTCATTACTTATTTCCCCTTGTTTCAACAAATTTAAAGCAAAAAATGTAAAATTATGCATTTCTTCACGATTCTTTGAGAAAACTTTTTCGCAAGCTGTTAATAAATCCCCTTTAACAATATATTTATCAATGCCTTTTATATAAAAGCAACTAGGAATTATATAAGACACTTCTTTTTTGAGGATAGCATCAATATTATAAATAGAAAAATATTGCTTTTTATTACCTAAGGCGGTATTTAAAACTAACCACAAATTATCCGCATTAATATTTTGACAAACAGCCACAAAATTTCTAGTACTTTTTAAATCAAAAGCATCATTAGAAACTAAATTCATAATAATTTGAGAATTTTCAAAAGCTACCATATTATTAGCACTTAATATATGATTAGTATCAATTAATATAACATCATAATAATTAACAAAACTTTTTAAAATCATATCAATGTATTTTTTATCTATTTTTAAAGCTTGTCTAGGATCTTTAGGTGATGGTAAAACATCAATATTATTATCATATTTTGTAATATACATATCATAATTACCTTTAAAACGATTATTAGCCATATCATCACAAAGATTATAAATATTGCCTTTAATATTTATATTTAAGGCAAAAGCAATATCGCCATTATATAAATCCAAGTCAACAACTAAAACTTTTTTTTGCTGATATTTATATATTGTTGCCAACATAAGCGTAGTAATAGTCTTACCTACGCCCCCCTTCATAGAAGTAATCGTAATTATTTTTCCTTTATATGTTTTTGACATTTTTTCACATCCTTGTTATTGGTTATGTAAACTTTCACTTTGATAATCAATTTCTTTTTTAGATATTATCGTATAATATTCTTCACCAATTATTCTTCCAAATATACTTTTTATACGTTTTTCTAAGGTTATTGCTATATGATTGTCTGTTTTTACAAGCAATTTTATTGTTATTTCTTGATCATTTTGATAAATATAATCTTCTATTTCATCAGTAGTTAATTCCATTCTTACAGCATCTTTTAATACTAAGTTATTAATCTGAGTTAATTTACTCATATGATAAGCAATATATAAGTTATCAACTACAAAAGCTAAAAATAATATTAAAAGTGGAATTAAAAGCACAAAAATAATTAATACTTGCCCTCTATTATTCATATTTGATAACCTCATTTACTTTAACATCATAAGGATTATTTAAAACGATATTAAGTCCTGGGGTAAATATTTTAACTTTTTTAGTTAAAGTAACTTCTAAATAACCATTATCTTTATAATTTAAGGCAACATCTATTTGCTCTTTATTAAATTCATTAACAGTATTATGAATATCACTATAATTCATTTGTTCTTTATCAAGAACGGATACTCTACTTAATAATGTTTGTAGTTCATTTTGCGTTACAAAAATACGACCGAAATCAATAATAGCAAAAATTAATATAATAAGAATTGGCAAAATTAACACAAATTCAACTAATGCCTGAGCTTTATTATTTAGCATCACACCACCCCTATTATATTTATAATTATATCATAGGGTAAAAAAAAATAAAACTACAAAGTTTATAGTTTTATTTTTTTATTTGTATTTTTTATTTTAAATCTTGAACATAAGTTGCTCTAACAGTAACTGTTTTACTAGTATGATCAGGTTGTGTTGAAACTTCCTCATTATATTTAGCTGTTACTACAATTGTTTCAGTTCCACCATCTTTTGTTAATGTTGGTCTTGTAGCTATTGCACCAGTATCAGGTGTAACTGTATAAGTTATTGGTGCATCATTACTTTCTGGTGTAACATCAATACTTGTTAATTTAGCATCAAGTGTTCCACTGTTTTTAACAGTTAAAGTACAAGTAACAGAATCACCAGGATTTTTTAAACTAATATTTAAGGTAGCATTAGTTGATTCACTAACTGATACAGTATTACCGTCACCAGTACAAGAACTACTATCTTGGTCAAAAGCAATTTTCCATGTAGAATCAATTGAGGCTGAACCATTAATATTTAACTTAGTTGTAAATGCTGCAAAAGCAACAGACATAACTATTACTACTAAACAAAGCATTACAATCAATAGATTTCTATCTTTCATTCTTTATTCCTCCCTTTGCCAAATTATGCTCCTGCTGATAAATCTTGAACATAATTAATTGTAACTTCTAATTTTTTAGTTTTTGTCTTTTCAGTTGGAGCTGTAGCTGTATCAGTTTTAAATTCAGCATCTACTACATAAGTAGTTGTATCAGTTGCTGTAAGTTTAGCTCCATTTGTAATACCACTTACTTTATAAGTTATTAAATCATCAGTTAGACCAACGCTTCCCTCTTGTCCATCAGTAGCAGTTTCAGAAATGCTATCAACCTTAGCATCAAGTGTTCCGCTATTTTTGATAGTTACTGTACATTTTCCTTTATCACCAGGTTGTTTAAATTTGAACTCAAATGATGCTTTCGTTCCTGAAAAACTTTTTGTAACTTCACCCTCAACACCACCATCAGCAGGTGTAACATTACAATCAATTCCTGTAATTGCTACTTCCCATTTTGATTCAATGGAACCAGTACCATTAATTGTTAATGTTGTTGAAAATGCTGCATAAGCTACAGCCATAACACAAATAACAGCGCATAATAAACCTATTACAATATTTTTACTTTCTTTCATTTTGTCCTCCTATTTTTCATAAACTTATTATATCAATTCCCTTATTAATTGTAAACACCATTTTTTGATAATTTTCTTTTATTTACATTTTTATGCATTTAACTCTTGCTTATAAATGATCGTTATTTTAAAATTTTTAGTTTTATTATCTACGACGGGATCAGAAGAAACGTTAGCATCATAAACAGCTTTAACATTAAAAGCAGTGCTTGCTTTTGAAGCAAGCGTATCTCCAACATCTATACCAGTAACAGAAAAATGAATAGCTCCATCAATATCATTACCTTCAATTTGAACATCATCTACTCGAGCGTTAAGGCTCCCTTTGTTACTAATTTTAACAACACAAGTAGCAGAATCACCAGGTTGTACAAAAGACATAGAAAAAGTAGCTGACGTACCACTGGTAACTTGCCCAGTAGCTTTTAACCCTTCAGTGCTACCACCACTAGCAACTTCCGGAGTACAAATAATACCATCTTCCTCAGGAATTATAACAGACCATTCTGAATCAATACTAGCATTTCCAGAAATAGTTAATGTCGTAGCAAATCCGGCATATGCTACTACCATAATGCAAATGACCGCACACAAAATAGCCACAAAAGTATTTTTACGTTTCATATATATCCTCCTATAATCATAATTTGATTATAGCAATTTTTAATTATTTTTTCAAGATATATCAAAAAAACTAACCATTTACTGGTTAGTTAATTATTAATTAATCTTTTAATCAGCTGCTGTTAAATCTTGAACATAGTCAGCAGTTATTTTTATTGTTTTACTTTTACTAGATGCATCTGGTGTACCAGTTTGTTCTTCATCAAATTCACCTTTAATTACAACAGAATGAGTTCCAGTACTTTTTGGAAGTTTAGTACCATCAGTTAATCCAGTTACTGTAACTTTAATAGGTCCTTCTTCACTTGCTCCTGTAATACTATGAGTTGATAATTTGGCATCAAGGTCACCACAGTTTTCAAATATAACAGTACAAGTAGCAAAATCACCAGGTTGTGTAAACTTCATCGTTACAGTTGCATCAGTATTATTAGTTTTTGATGCCGTAGCAGTTACTGACCCTTCAGCTCCACCACTAGCTACTGTCGTTTCGCAAACAGGACTATCTTGAATTCTTACGCACCAATTTGATTCAATCGTTGCAGTACCATTAATATTTAAAGTTGTTGAAAATGCTGCATAAGCAACGGCCATAATACATAAAACGGCGCATAATCCACCAATTACCCAATTTTTACTATCTTTCATTTTATCCTCCTTATATTTATATATTCATTATAACATACCATAATTTTTTTTCAATATTTTTTTTGAATATCATCGCCAATTGACAAAAATTAACTAAAAAAAAGTTAGTTTAACTTCTTTTAATCAGTAGACATATCTTGTACATATTCAGCTACAACGTTAACTTCTTGGCTTAATGTAGATGGTTGTGATGTAATAGTATCTACATATGTTCCTTTAATAGTAACTTCATGATTAGATCCTTTGGCTACTAATGGAGTATTTAACTCTGGTTTTGTTACTTCAAATTTAATAGGTGTTTCTGTATCTATTCCCGTAATATCAATTTTATTTAATTTGGCTTTTAAATCACCACAATTTTCAAATTTAATTGTACAAGTAGCAGTATCACCTGGTTGTGTAAATGTCATGTTAACTGTTGCTAAAATATTAGATTCTCTAGTAGCGGTTGCTGTTACACTTCCTGTCGCTCCACCTACTGCTGGCGTTGATTGACAAGTTATTTCTTCATTTACTATTTGCACACACCAACTAGAATCAATTGTAGCTGTACCATTAATTGTTAAGGTCGTAGCAAAAGCTGCATAAGCTACAGCCATAATACATATTACAACTCCTAAACCAACCATTACCCAATTTTTATTATCTTTCATTTTATCCTCCTTAATTTATACTTTCATTATATCATGTTAATTTTTATTAGTAAATTAGTGAATGCAAAATAACATAATTCTTTACAGAACAAAATGATTTATAAATAAATCTAGAAGTACCAATAACTGATTTAACTTTACTTGCTGTTTTTTTATTATATCTTCCTATGTTTATTTAAAAGAGCTTTTTTGGACATTTTTACTTTTTCCAAGAACTTTTTTATACACAAAAAAAGAAGCTATTTTAACTTCTTTTACTCAGTAGACATGTCTTGTACATATTCAGCTACAACTGAAACTTCTTGACTTAAAGTTTCTGGTTGTGATTCAACTGTACTAGCATAAGTTCCTTTAATAGTTACTTGTTGAGTACCTGTTGTTTTTGGTAACTTAGTATTTAATTCTGGTTTAGTTACTTCAAATTTGATAGGTGTTTCTTTATCATCACCAGTAACTGTAATGCTATTTAATTTAGCATCAAGGTTTCCACAATTTTCAAATGTAATTGTACAACTTGCACTATCACCAGGTTGTGTAAACTTCATAGTAACTTTTGCTAAAATATTAGATTCTCTTGTTACAGTAGCTTCTACGCTTTCTGCTGCTCCACCAGATACTGGTGTTTTTTCACAAGTAACAGCTTCATCTTTAATTTGTACACACCAACTAGAATCGATAGTTGCTGTACCATTAATAGTCAATGTGGTAGAAAATGCTGCATAAGCAACGGCCATAACACATATTACTGCACATAGCATTCCAATAACCAAGTTCTTACTATCTTTCATCTTTATCCTCCTTATATTTATATACCTATTATAACATAACTTGATAATTTTTCAATCTTTTTTAAATGATTTTAAAATCTTGTCGTCAAAAAAAGAAGTTCAAAGACTTCTTTTATGCTCCTGCTCCTACATTTTGAACATATTCAGCAACAACTTTAACTGTTTTACTCAAACTTGTAGGTTGACTAGTAGTTGTACTATCATATGTTCCTGTAATTGTAACTGTATGTTGCTCATCACCTGATGCTTCTAAAACATCATTAACTGATGGCTTTGCAACAGTAAATTTAATTGGTCCTTCTTCATCTTCACCGGTAACATTAATACTATTTAATTTAGCATCAAGGTCACCACAGTTTTCAAAATGAATAGTACAAACTGCTTTATCACCAGGTTGGGTAAATTTCATAGTTACAGTAGCTAAAACACCTGAATCCCTAGTAGCTGTAGCTGTTACACTACCAGGTTTCCCACCATCTACTGGCGTAGGTGTACAAGATAATTCTTCTTCTTTAATTTGTACGCACCAATTAGAATCAATTGTTGCAGTACCATTAATGTTTAGTGTTGTAGAGAATGCTGCATAAGCAACGGCCATAACACATATTACTGCACATAACATACCGATAACTAAGTTCTTACTATCTTTCATTTTCTCTCCTCCTTCTATTTTTACATTTTGATTATAATAAATATTTACTAAATAGTCAATTTATAATTTACAAATTTACTTTATTAACAATTTATTACTGTCAAATTTAAACAATTCTTTTTCACGTTCTTGATAATTATTCCCAACCATATCAATAACTATTTTTTGATCAATAACAGCAATTGGTTCTATACTTAGGCGTTGGGAAATTATTTTTAATAGATCTTCTTCTACAATAGCGGTGGTATTTTTTATCATATGATAGGCTTCATCATTAGTTAATTCTAATTCTTTGGTAAAATCTAAAAAAGTATCTAACGCATTTCTTCTTTCTAGCATTTTTATTTGTTGCTTAAATTCGTTAAGCGAACTAGCTTTAAAAATTTTTAATATTCCCAAAAATGTAACTTGATTATCCATCTCGTAAAGCTTGTCCAAAGTTAACCCAAAGAAATTATAATTCATTCGTCTAGCCCAACCATTTTTATATTGTTCTTTGGCAATAGTATCAAAAGATGGATTAAAGATATATATGCCATTTAAGTCATATTTTTCATCATTTATTTTAGCTAAACACACATAGTCATCATCATTATTAATTTGTACTTTTTCTACTACTGCTGGAATATTAATTTTCTTTAATAATTCTTTAAATACTAAGTTATATCCATTAGCATTAGCTTTTTCATCATTTATTATCTCTGGTAATCTTTGATAGTTATCACTACTATCATATTCTAATAATTTAACCCGATCATAAATATAACATATTTTCTCTAATGGTGATAAATCTTCATCTTTGATGTTGTTTAGTAAATTTTGCATCCATTCATTAGTTTTACGATATTTAGCTAATGATGTAATTAAATGACAATTTCCTTCTTTGGAATAAGAAATATTCCAAGTATCAATATTAATAAAATTCATAGCCATAAGGCGTTGTTGATCGTTATGATCAAATTCTTTAATTATATATTTTTCTATTTGTTCATCCATAACAGTTGGCATTGCTTCTAATAAATATTTGGCTTTTTCTAAGGTAGCAAGATCACATTCATCTTTAAAATATACTTGTGATATCATGGGGCAATTTGATAATAATTGAATTGTATCAGATAACTCGATACTAGATAAAGGGTGATCAAAAGTAAGATTAATAAATGTATATGCATCTTTATCTACATCATTTTTTAAATCTACCATTTGTCCACCCTCTTACTATTTTTGTTTTGCTCCCTTTAATCCTTTTAGTCCTTTTAAACCTTTGGTACCATTAAATCCTTTTAATATATTAGTATCAAAAGAATGTGTTTTAGCTATTCTTTTCTTATAATCTTTAATAGCTAAATTAATAATATCATCTAATAATTCGGAATATGCTTTACCAGTTGGTTCCCATAAATAGAATGATAATGATCCAGGGCAAGAATTAATTTCATTAATATAGACTTTTTTCTTTTTGGCATCAATTAGAAAATCAATTCGCACTACTCCTTGGGAATTTAATTCTCTAAAAGCTTTGGTAGCGATCGTTTTAATTTCTTTTTCTAATTTTTCATCTAATTGAGCAGGTATTTTACGACTAGCACTAGCCATACCTTTGGAAGAACCTGTTTTTTTAGAAGATCCAACATATTTATCTTCATATGTTAATAAATCATTATCGGTCATTACTTCTTCTATAACGCTAAGTTTTATATTGTCATAGTTTCCTAAAACACTAATATTTACTTCTTTTAAGTTATTTACTACTTCTTCTACAACTATTTTATTGTCATAATTAATCGCATCTTCAATAGCTTTAATTAACTCTTCTTGATTATTGGCTTTACTAATACCTACACTACTTCCTAAGGAAGCTGGTTTAACTATAACAGGATATTTTAATTTTTCGATTTTAGTGATTACTTCATTAGGATCATCATTATATTCTGAATCAAAGAACCAAACAAAATCAGTCATAGGCAATCCACTATTGGCAAAAATATGTTTTTGGAAAACTTTATCTTGACTAACTGCCGAAGCAGCTACATCACTACCTGCAAAAGGAACGCCAATACTACGTAAATATCCCTGTAATACACCATCTTCAACATTAGTACCATGTACTACTGGTAAAATTAAATCGACATCTTTAACAATACGTTTAAACCAACCTTTTGTCTGTAACACAAAACGACCTTTGTTACAATATAAAACAACATTTTTAGTATAACGTTTTAATAAGTCTAAATCTTGATATGTTTCAATATCTTTTAGAGCTTCCCCGGTATACCATTCTTTATCCTTAGTTATATAGATTGGAATAATTTCATACTTCTCTGTATCTAATTTATTCATTGCTTGAACAGCTGAAATAATACTTACTTCATGTTCTACACTTTCTCCACCAAAAATAACACCTAACTTTATCATAAAAACCTCCTATTTCTCATTATAAGTATCTGGTAAATCATTTTCGAATAAGGCATATATATCTTTTTTTGTTTTAAGCGAATTTAAAATAGTATATGCTTCTTTAACATCATTGATTATAGTAATCTTATCTTTATCAAATTGCTTAGCTATTAAGCCATCATAAATTGGTTCTGTTTTTTTCTTACCAACTAAGATAACTTGATTAGCTACCTCAGCAATTTGTTCGCCAAAAAGGCGATTGTACTCATCTTCTTTATCACCTAATTCCACCATACCAGGTGTTACTACTATTTTTTCCCCTGGCATCATATTTAGAACATCAAGAGCACTTTTAGCACCAATAGGGTTAGAATTATAAGCATCATCTATTTGATAGAATTGTCCTAATTTTTTTAACTCTAAACGATGTTCTACTGGTTTTACTTTTTTAACTCCTAATTGTAAATCGTGGATACTAATACCAAATGTATAACCAAGAGCTAATGCTGCTAAAATATTATAAACATTATGATATCCTAATAATTTAGTCGTAAAAGGATATTTTTTAGGATCGCCTTCAAATTTAACATCAAAAGTAGTACCTGTTGCTTGACATTTTATATTTGAAGCTTTAACAAAGACATCATCACTATCAATCCCTACCCAAAGTATTTTACATTTATTTTGAATTTTATAAGATACTTGCCAAGGATCATCTTTATTTAAAACACCTATACCATCACTTGGTAATGCTTCAATCAATTCCATTTTTCCTTTTTGAATATTTTCTCTACTACCAAAAGTTTCTAAATGAGCTGTTCCAATCGAAGTAATAATACCATATTGTGGCGTAACTAATTCACAAAGCCTATGTATTTCTCCTTTTACATATGCTCCCATTTCCGCAATAAAAATATCATCAAATTTACTTAATTTATTATTAATAGTAATCATTAAACCATTAAAAGTATTTAGACTTTTAGGCGTTGGTAAAGCATTAAATTTAACATTTAAAATATCAGCTAAAATATTTTTACAACTAGTTTTACCATAACTACCCGTAATACCAATTATTTTTAAGTTTTTCATACTTTTTAATTTATTTTTAGCTTGTCTTTCATAATAATGATAAATAGATCTTTCAATTGGATGATTAATAAGTAAAGCTATATAAACAACTAAATAATTAAAACTAGTCATAACGGTAGTAATAAATAATCCCATTTCTACAAAACTATGATCAAAAATAGTTATTATTAAAGGAATTAAATATAAAAGATTAGTTGTTACTACTAAACGTTTTACTCTTTTAGTAAAAACTAATGGTTTTTTATTTTGATCTAGTGTTTTAGCATTTTTTTCTTTATGATATGAAACTAAGTAAACGCTCATTAAAATAATGAGAAAGAATTGATCTAACGTATTGTTGTTGGAAATTAAGATAAAAAGAGCAAATACGATGCCATATAAATTAAGATTAGTCAAAATATTTTTTTTATTTTTCCAAACCCATTTTAAATAACGGTTATTCTCGTTATATAAATTTTGTTGTAACATATGATAAGCACGATTACTAATATAAATGACATATGTTAATATTAGAAGATACGCAATATAATTTAAAAACATAATTAATTACCTCCAATAAAATTTTTTAATATATTAATGACATGATCTAATCTTTCTAAGTAAGCATAATGACTTGCACCTTCTAAGATAACTAAACCACCATCTTTTAATAAAGTTTCCATTTCACGAGCTTCATCAATACTTACTTCTTGATCGTTACTACCATATATAAGTAAGACAGGACAAGTAATTTTTTCTAAACATGATCCTAAATCTTCATTAACGGTATTAACTAATATTTTACGCATCATACTACTAGCATTTTTATAATCTCTGGAACCGATATGTCTTTTAGCAAAGTCTTCTAATTTATTTATCACCGGTACTTTTTTCATTGCTTTTAAAACTTTAACTTTAAAAGTTATTTTAGTAATTCGCCTTTTATAAGGACTTCCTAAAAGAACTAGTTTATTAACTTTATTAGTAGCTGCATAAACAATAGCAATTCTACCACCAAAAGAATGACCAATAATAATGGGATCTTTAATTTTTAATTTTTTAACTAACTCTTCTAATATATGACTATAATCATAGATAGTTAATTCATTTATAGGTTCACTACTTTCACCAAAACCTGGTAAATCTAATATCGTAATTCGATAACCTTTAAGCCGATCACCTATAGGTTGCATCATTTGAATATTTTGTCCCCAACCATGTAATAATATAATGTCTTTACCACTACCATATTGTATGTAATTTATATCTATTGATTGAATATTTATTCTCATTTAAAACACCTATTATCATTATAACATACTTCTAAAATAATACAAATAAAAGAAGATCAGATTAAAGATCTTCTTGTATATATATCAACATTTTTATCAACATAAACAACCACCTTGGCTTCTTCTACTACTTTAATAAAACCTAAACCACTTATAACAATATCTTCATGAAATAAAACATCCATTTCATGGGGATTTAAATCTTTTAATTTTAAAACATTATTTAAATTGAAACGTTCTACTTTTAGATCATTAGACATAAAAACGGTAAAACTATTTTTATTACCAGCAACATAATCAATTCTTACTAAATTGCCAATTATTAAACATTGTCCTTTTTTTAATTGATAAGTCTTAGGTTTAATTTCTTTTTTAGGATTAATTTTCTTTAATAAAGTTGGTTCAACGTAATTGACAATGTTACCACGGTCGACTAAACCAGGGGTATCTATTAAAGTTAAATCATCACTTAATTTAATAGAAATTTTATTCAAAGTAGTTGAAGGTAATGGTGAAATAGTAAGAAAACAATCGTTATCGGAATAATTTTTCATAAGTGTATTAATTAAAGTTGATTTTCCAACATTAGTATGTCCCACTACATAAACATTTTTACTAGTCTTATATTTCTTAATCATAAATAATAAGTCATCGATATTATAATTTTTTTTAGGACTAACGACAATTACATCTTGGAAATTTAAATTAGCATTTTTAAAATATTCAATAATTTTTTCATCTTTAACACTTTTAGGCAATACATCTCTTTTATTTAAAACGAGTATGGCTTTATTATTAATATATTTTCTAAAAAAAGTTAAATCTTTATCAACATTTAATAAATCAATAATATAAAGAACTAAATCATTTGTTTTATTAACACTTTTTAATATATCAATATAATCTTCATTAGATTTAGTTATGATTTGATATTCACCATAATTTCTCATTCGAAAGCAGCGACTACATATATCATTTTCTATACTCGTTGTATAACCTTCTTGCATCATATTTTCATCTTGGAGTAATATGCCACATCCAATACAATACTTCTTTTGTTTTTCCATTTTTACCTCTTTTAAATCTATCTGGTTTATTATCCAGCTTTTTTAATATAATTTTCCTTGTCAATTTATTAAAACTTATTATAACACGGAATCATCATTAACAACAGTTAAAAAAATAAACATTAAATGTCTATTTTTTTACTATTTTGATTAATTTGTTTTAATTCTTCATCACTTAATACTTTGGTTTTATTAGATACTTGGTCAGATGATGTTTCTTTTTTAGTTGTTTGTTTCTTTTTATTATTTTTATTTTTAGTGGGTTCACCATTAAGAATTTTTTTTCTTTGGATAAATTGAACTATTAATAAAATAATTAAAACTAATAAAATAACTAAATCAAGTAGGAAGAAAAAGTTTATTCTTTTATCTTTAACAATCTCAATTGTATAAGTTGTAGCTTCACTTTCATCCCCTTCTTCCATGCCTAATGGATAAACTTTAATTTCATATTTATCACCTGGGGCTAACTCAATCTTAGTATCTTCATTTATAAGTTGTCCATTATAATATATTTCATAGTATACAAGTTCATCACCAGATACTGTTACTACTTTAATATTTAAACCTTGACGATATTTTTTATTATATACTACTTTGTAAACCATAGTATTTTTATCAAAATCAAGATTGATACCACTAACGAATAGAGTTTTAATTTTTGTATCTACGGCTTCATCACTATTTTCAAAAGTGATCGTATAAACTTTTTCTTCACCGGCTTCACTAGTTACAGTAATAACAACAACATTATCACCAATAATGATTTCATTAGGAATTTTAACATCAACCTTAGCCTTTGGATCGACACTCACAGCATCAATTTCGATCTTTTTAAGTTTATAAGTTTTAATTGTATAATCTACTCTATTTTTACTTAAATTTATTTTTAACTTACCAGAATTAATAATTACTTCTTTTAAATCATTATTAGTGTTACGATCATCTTCACGATTAATTATTAATTTATATTCTTTTACTTCCCCAGACTCAGCTTCTACTTTAATTAATAGCTCATTTTTACCATAATCAAGATCAACTTTTCTAGATCCAAATCCTTCTTGAAATTTAGCATTAGCATTATTAGGAACAGCTGTTAATTCGATACTGCTAGTATCTGCTTTAACATCAATAGTATATTCTACTACATCGCTTTTAAATCCTTCGATTGTATTACCATCTATTTTCAAATCTTTCAAAGTATTATCCGTCGATTTAATTGATAAAGAAGCTCTTACCGCTGGTGAATCATCATTAACAGTAACAATACTTTGTCCATCATCATCTAAAATAGTTATTTTGATATCTTTTAACGATATGACTGTACTTTGTTTAGGTACATCAGCTTTGACTTTGAAAGTAATAGTTGCTACTATGGAACTACCACTAATACCATCTTTATAAGTAAAATTGAAATTATCATTAGTACTTGTTCCAGTCCAATCTTTGGAAGTAATACTTTTTAATTCTAATACTTCTTTATTATAATTAACTGTTGCTTGATAACCAGCTGCTTTTGTTTCATCAACAGTCGTTATTTTTACATCATATGTAACAGTATCACCAGGTTTAGCATTAGCTATTCCTGAAATTTCCGTTGTAACATTTGCTGCTGATACTTTAATTGGTAATATCATCAACAATAAAACGGATAATATAAGCCCCACTCTTTTCATTCAATCACTCCTTAATTAAATACTCTATGCCTTACTAATGGCGTATCCATGTCAATAGCTGCAAAGGTATACCCATTAGCCTTACCATAATCTATTATATCACTTAATGCTTCTAATGTCTTGTAATTATTTTGAAAGTCATGCATTAAAACCACATTAGTTTGATTATGATGTAAGTTATTAACAACATTGTAATATACATCATCTCTATTTTTAGCACTACCAGCATCATCACAATCAATATTCCAATCAAAATAATGATATCCCCTCATTAAAACTTCATTAGTTAATGTTGACATAATTCCAAGTGTATATTTTTTACTAACTAAATTACTACCACCACCAGGAAAGCGAATTATTTTGGTCTCTTCCCCAATAATATTAGCAACCTTTTGACTAATTTTATTAAGATCATCAAAATAATTATCAAAAGAGCTATATACCAAATCATAACGATGAGTATAAGAATGTAATGCTACGGTGTGTCCCTCTTCTTTTTCTCTTTTAATTAAATAGTCTAAATCACTAGATGCCCCGATAACAAAGAAAGTAGCTTTCACGTTTTTTTGCTTTAAAATATCTAATATTTGTGGTGTAACATTACTTGGTCCATCATCAAAAGTTAAATAGATCATATTATCTTTATAAACGGTTGGTGGTACATAACCACTAGGATACTTAACAAAAACATTTCTAGTAACAATTGCTTCATTACCTTTTTCATCAACTACTTTATAACTTAATTCTTGGTTACCACTTTTAGAAGAATCAATACTACCTATAACTGTAACTTTACTAGTCATATCTCCTACGCAATTATCAGTTGCGGTGAATCCTGGTTCATTATAATTAGCACCTATATTTAGATATACTGTCTTACTACCTTTCAAAGAGATAATTGGCTTTTCTTGATCTTCTCTTATAACCTTTCTAATAACAGTAGCTTCGTTACCACTACTATCTGAAACTTTATATATAATTTTATCTTCTTGGGCAACTACTTTTACTTTATTCGTTATATCACCATCATAATTATCAAAAGCGGTATATCCTTCATCATCATATGTTTTAGAAGGACATAATTTAATTTCACTAGCACCTTGCAATGATATTTCTGGTTTTATGTCATCAATAACCAAAACAATTCTTTTTTTTATAATAGTTATATTATGATATTTAACTTTATAATTAATAAAATATTTTCCTACTTTTTGCGAATTAACTTGACCCTGAACTACAACTTTTTCAGTAATATTTTTAACACCTACTGTTGCTTTATATCCTGCTTCTTCAAATTTTTCACCAAGACGAATCGTTACTTTTTTATTACCTAAAAGATGAAGATGAGGTATAAACAAGAACCAAACGCCAATAACAACAACAATAACAGTTAATAGAATAGAAAAGATCACCCATTTTCTTTTACTTTTAGATTTTTCTTTTGTTTTTCTATGGCTTAATTCATCATCATTATCTTTATTAATATGAGTTTTTTCTTCATTTATATCTTCCATACTATCACCATAACATCTCTATTATTCAACAATATTATAATTCTAAATTGTAAAAAAAGATAGTCCTTTTCGACTATCTCCTGTATTAATTATCACATTTTTTATTTTTCATAAATTCTCTTAATATTTTAGTTAAAGCTCTTTTTTCAATGCGCGATACATAACTTCGGGATATATGCATATCTTGGGCTATTTCTTTTTGCGTTTGTTCATTACAATTACTAAGACCATATCTTTTAACAATAATCTCTTTTTCCCTAGGGGTCAAAAATTTCATATATTTTTTTAATAATTCAATATTATCTTTTACTTGTATTTCTTCGGCAAAATCAGGTTTAGGCATTTTCAATACATCTAATATCGTTATTTCATTTCCTTCTTTATCAAAACCAATTGATTCATTAATTGAAATATTTTTATTATTCTTATTATTACTTCTAAAATACATTAGTATCTCATTTTCAATACACCTAGCACAATAAGTTGTTATTTTTGTACCATGTTTCGAAGAATAAGAATCTACTCCTTTAATTAAACCAATAGTTCCGATACTAATTAAATCATCTTGATCAACATTTTTATAATCAAATTTTTTAACAATATGTGCTACTAAACGCAAATTATGCTCTATTAATTTATTTCTAGCTTCTTTATCACCTAATTTAGCTTTTTCGATATATCTATCCTCCTCTTCTTTACTTAGGGGATCTGGAAAAACATTATTAGAATAAGATGCTGTAAAAAACATTAAACTTTTTATTAATTCTAAAAGTGAAAAAAACATATACTTCCTCCTACCTAATTAAGTATATGTTTTATTTAAACGATTATCATTGGTGATTATTAAAATATTCTTTAATAACATCATAATCACAATAAGGTATATATTGATCTTTAACCGCCATATAGTTATCTCTTCCTTTACCGGCAATTAAAACAATATCATCTTTTTTGGCTATATCCAAAGCATATTCGATCGCTTTACCACGATCTAATATAATTTGATAACATCCTTTGTTATCAGCTATCATTTGCTTAATTATATCTAGTGGATCTTCCATACGTGGATCATCAGTCGTAAAAATAACTAAATCAGAATTGTCTAAAACAGTCTTACCCATAGTACTTCTTTTTTCTTTTTCTCTACCGCCAGCACTACCTACAACCGTAATAATTCGTTGATGATCCATTTTTTTTAAATAATTTAATACTGATTTTAAACCATTAGTCGTATGAGCATAATCTAAAATAATTTTATACGGTGATCCAAAAGGTAATATTTCCATTCTACCACTAGGAATATTTATTTTGGGAATTTTAGGTAATATTTCCGCAATAGGAATATCAAGAGCAATTAAAGCAAGAATAGCTCCCATCAAATTATAAACATTAAATTCTCCTAATAAAGGACTTGTGATTTGATATTCGATATGATTATATTCAAATAATATTTCAGTATTATTACTGTGTTCATGATATTCTTTTATTAATAAATCAGCCTTTTTATTTTTACCATAACTAAGTACATGTTTATGAATTTTTTGAAATTCATCAAAAAATTTATCATCACAATTTAAAATGGCAATACCATCTTTTTTTAATTGTTTAAATAATTGTTTTTTGCTATCAATGTAATTAGATAATGTTTTATGAACATTTAAATGATCTTCGGTAATATTGGTTAAAATAGCAATGTCAAAGTGAAAAGGTTCTAATCTTTTTCTGAAAAAAGCTTCACTTGAAGTTTCCATGGCTACATATCTCAAATCTTCTTTAACAAATGCATCTAATATTTTATAAATGATATGACATTCAGGAGTAGTATTATTTAATTTTTGATCAAGTTTTTTTCCTTTGGCTCCATTAGTACCAATATATCCACAATAATTAATACCAATTAAATCTCTTATAATCATAGCAGTTGTCGTTTTGCCATCAGTACCAGTAATACCAATTAATTTTAATTTTTCATCAGGATAGTCATAAAATTTTTGAGATAAAACCATTAATTCTTTATTGGGATTATCAACTTTTATAAAGGGGATTTGATACTGACCAATTTTGCCAACAACGAGGAAACTAGCTCCATTATTAATAGCTTCATCTATATAATCATGGCGATCGACATTAACTCCCCTCGTGCAGACAAATATATCCCCAGGTTTTACATCTTTCGAATTATTTTTAATATCGTAAACAATTGTTTTATCAAAAAGAGGATATAAATCATTAATTTTTTTCATTTTGTTCACCATTATATTATAATTATTCATTTATTATTGGTGAAAAAAACTCATTAAATAATGAGCAAAAAAAAGAGCACTAATTAAAATATCAATATTAGTAGCAACTAATATATTACTTTAAACTCATAATCTCTTCTTTGGATAACCCCGTACATTCATTAATTGTATCTATATCAATATTTTTCTTCATCATTGATAAGGCTATTTTGCTAATGCTTTTCTTTTCTCCTTCTTTGTATCCTTTCTCTTTTCCCTCTTCATAACCATCTCTTTTGGCTTGCTCTTCTAGGGCATAAAGTTTATCATATGATTCCCCAAATCCTCTTTCATAACTCACCTTTTCTGCTTCATCTACATACTCTTCCATTATCTTATCTCCTTTACTAAGTTCTTTTGATAATTTTATTTCTTGTTCTATCAATGTTAGCAAATATCTTTCTTTCTCATCTAAACTTCCTATACCTAAATTATACATCTTTTCTCTTAACTTTGGTACATATATATTTACTATTATCACTTTATCTGTTAACTTTATTCCTTCTTCATTTTGTAGATAATATGTATCTATTATCTTCTCATTACCCTGAAAAGCAAAATTATTGATATTTATTTGGATTGTTTGGGTATAATTATATTCTTTTCCTTTTACTACTTTACTTAAATATAATCTATATGCATATTCTAAATTCCTCTCCATTGTCATTAAACTATTATTATTGTTTACTTCTATATTTATTAAACTATCATCTACTTCGGCTACATAATCACATCTTTCATTCTTAACTTTTATATCTTCCATATTTAATTCACTTTTTACTAATTTTATTTTTTTCAATAACTCTTCATAATTTATATCTACAAAATAAGATATTAATTTACATGAATATTTCATCCTATTTTCATTTTGAAATATGGCTTTAAACATGGTATCTGCTAAGATACTTGCTTTATTTCCTTTCTTTATTCTTTCAAAGTACAATCTGTTTTTGTTATTTAATTTTAAATTATATAATAATTCACATTTATTATTTCTTAATTGAATCATATAATACCGCCTGTACTTGCAATATACCACGTTTATTTTTAAAAGAAAATCACCATTTTTCTATTTTAAAGGCATTAAAAAAGAACAAATTTAAAAATGGTTAAAAGCAATAATTAAATTTGTTCTTTATCATCTTATCAATATTTAATTTTATATAAATTTTATTTTTTTTAATTTGTTTTTATTATATATGGTGAATTAACAGTTCCGTCTCCGGAAATTACTTCTACATTAGATGCGAGATTGATGGCGGGGCGCACACCGTGAGCATTCCAGACGCCCGCACTGTACAAGTACCCAGTCGAGTATACGCGCCAATCGTGCGCGGTGGAATAGGCAGAGCCGAAGTGGAAGGGGCTCATGGTCCAATAATTAACTCCTGTATATAGATAATAACTATTATTATTTACTCCATACACTCCTCCTGCATATACGGCTTCATCAGCTGTTA